>PTKQ01000064.1 GCA_002937815.1 Alphaproteobacteria bacterium MarineAlpha6_Bin2
TGAATTTATACCCAACTTATTTGTTTTAAGAACAAGTGAAATAATTGAATTTTATATTGCTTTATTTTTATTAATTTACATTTTTTCTATTTATACAAGATTAAAAAAAAACTAATAATCATTTATTAATAATTGATATTTATTTGTTAAGATCCTATTTTAATAAATACGGGGCGTAGCGCAGTCTGGTAGCGCGCTTGCTTTGGGAGCAAGATGTCGGAGGTTCAAATCCTCTCGCCCCGACCATATATATATATGTATGAAAGTTAAAATATTTAAACCTTCAAAAACACCAAATCAGTCAGGTTTTCGAAATTCTAAGGATTGGGTTGTTGAATATCCTAAGGAAAATAATTTAGGTTTTGAACCTCTTATGGGATGGAGAAAATCTAATAATACGAGAAAACAGATTCAACTTAAGTTTGATAGTATGGACCAGGCAATAGAATATGTTAAAAAAAGTAAATTAGACTATATTATAATTCCAGCTAAGGAAAGAAAATTTAAAATTAAAAGTTATTCTAACAATTTTAAATATAATAGACTGAAATAATTCTTTTTTTATTTAGAGCGCCCTTAGCTCAGTTGGATAGAGCATCGGTTTTCTAAACCGGGGGTCGGAGGTTCGAATCCTCTAGGGCGCGCCATCATAACTTAAATGCAGTAGATAAATCATTGATCAAGTCATCAATGTTTTCTAGTCCCACATGAATTCTTAGAAGAATTCCCTTTTCATTCCATTTTGCAACTTTTCTTTCTATTTTTGGAAATACTGGCAAGATCAAACTTTCATAACCGCCCCAGCTAAAACCTAATTTAAATAATTTAAGACTATCTATCATTTTAAAAACTTTAATTTTGGACTGTTCTTTTAAAATAAAAGAAAATAAACCTGTTGATCCAGTAAAATATTTATTCCAAAGTTCATAATTTGGATTTTTAGGCAACGCAGGATGTAACACTCTAGAAACCTTATCATTATTTTGCAGCCATCTTGCAATCTTTAATGCACCAGATCTGTGATGTTCTAATCGAGATGATAATGTCCTTAATCCACGCAAGGCAAGATAACATTCTTCGGGTCCAGGGCTATCTCCTAATGTAACAGCTGTATTTTTTATTTGATTGAATAAATTTATATTTTTTACTGTTATTAAACCAAGCATTACATCTGCGTGACCACTTATATACTTTGTTGCTGCAAGAATGGACACATCAACTCCTTCATTAATTGGTGTAAAATACAAAGGTGTTGCCCAGCTGTTATCAAGCATGGTTACAATTTTATTTTTTTTTGCTAACTTTGTAATTTCTTCAATTTCTTCAATTTCAAAAGTTAAGGAACTGGGAGATTCCATGAAAATTATTTTTGTTTTTGATTGTATGTTTTTTTTTAAAGAGGAAATATTTAAAGGGTCATAAAAATCTACTTTTACGCCAAACTTATTAAGAATTTTGATTGCAAATTTTTTTGTTGGGTTGTAGACGCAGTCCGAGATTAGGCAGTGGTCACCTTTGGAAAGAAAAGATAATAGAGAAATTGATATTGAAGATAGTCCTGATGAAGTTGCAATTGTTCTATATCCATTTTCTATTTCAGCTATTGCATCTTCCAAAGCAAATGTAGTAGGGGTCCCGTATCTTCCATAATAAACTTGATTAAATTTATTAGACATTGCTTTTTCTAATTCTTTTGTATTTTTAAATAAAACGGTTGAAGTCCTATAGATAGGAGGATTAACTATTCCATAATTTTCAAATGGTTTTCTTCCAACTAAAGAAAGTTTTGTTTCTTTTTTAGTTTCTTTCACAAGGGCTATCCTCTCTAGTTCCCCAATCAGACCAGGAACCATCATATATTCTAATATTTTGATTTTTACCAAGTAACTCTAAAGCAAATTTCAAAATACAAGCTGTGACTCCTGAACCACATGAGCAAACAGTATCTTTACTTAAATCAATACCTTGATTATTAATTAGTTTTTCTATTTCTTCTTTTTCAATAAATTTCTTTGTATTTGGATCAATTAAATCATTAAAATATAAATTTTTGCTATTGGGTATATGACCTAATTTCATACCTGGACGCGGTTCTTCTGCTAAACCAGAAAACCGGTCAGGAGATCGAGCGTCAATTATTTGATATTTGTTTTTTGATAAATTATTAAAGATTTCTTTATAGCTTACAATTAAGGAATTATTTAATTTAGCTTGGTAATTAGTTGGTTCTAAATTGTTAATTTGATCTGAAATCTTTCCACCAGAATCAATCCAAGCAGGGAAACCTCCATTTAGGATACTAACTTTTTTGTGTCCAAAAGCTTTAAACGCAAACCAAATTCTGGCTGCAGAAAATATACCATGAGCGTCATAAATTATTAACTGATCATCATTTTTTATTTCATAAGATGAAATTTTTTTAGAAAAATTATTTTCTGTAGGCATCATATGTGGCAAGTCTGAATTTTGATCTGATATTTCTTCTAAATCTATAAAAATAGAATTAGGAATATGTTGTTTTTTAAAAATTTCAGTTGCATTTAATCCCGAACCTGGCATATACCACGAACCATCAATTATTTTTACTTCTGGATTATTTAAATTTTCTTTTAACCAATTGGTTTCAACTAATTCTGTCATTTTATCCATTTTGGAATTGGTAATTTTTTACTTTTCAGAAATTTTTTATTATACACTTTACTAAAATATCTTGTGCCATAATCACATAAAATAGTGACTATTGTTGAGCCTGGACCTAATTTTTTTGCTAGTTTCATTGCTCCAATTATATTAATTCCAGTTGACCCACCCATAATTAGTCCTTCTTCTTCTAATAAATCAAAAACAATTCTTAATGCATCAGCATCCCTTGCATCAAAACTAATATCAATAGGTGCTTTTTTTAAGTTTTCCGTTATTCTACTTTGACCTATTCCTTCAGTTATAGAAGAACCTTTAGATTTAAGTGTACCAGTTGAATAATAATTATGAAGTGCAGAACCCATTGGGTCAACTAAACCAATACATATTTTTTTATTTCTTTTTTTTAAAAAAGCACCCACTCCAGCTATAGTCCCACCAGTTCCAACTGAACAAATAAAACCATCAATTTTCCCTTTAATATCTTTCCAAATCTCAGGGCCAGTAGTTGAATAATGAGCCTGAAAATTTGCTAAATTATCAAATTGATTTGCCCAAAAAACAGTTTTATTGGTTTTTTTTCTAATTTCATTTGCAAGCGTTTCAGAATACCTTACATAATTTTTTGGATTTGAATAGGGAACTGCTGGAACCAAAGTTAATTTTGCGCCATATGTTTTTAATTCATTTTTTTTTTCTTGGCTTTGTGTTTTTGGCATAACAATTTCAGATTTAAACCCAAATGAATTTCCAACTAATGTCAGCCCAATTCCTGTATTTCCGGCAGTACCTTCAACAATTATTCCATTTTTTTTTAATTTTTTTGATTTTATTGCATCCTTAATAATATATAAAGCTGCTCGATCTTTTACAGATTGTCCAGGATTCAAAAACTCTGCTTTACCATAAATATTGCATTTCGTAATTTTTGAAGCTTTATTAAGTTTAACTAACGGAGTATTTCCAATAAGCTTTGTAAAACTATTTTCAATTATCATTTTTTTATATTGGCTCCCGGGGAGGGACTCGAACCCCCGACAGGGTGGTTAACAGCCACCTGCTCTACCAACTGAGCTACCCGGGATAGGGTTATAAATTTAGCAATCATATATAAATCAATATT
>PTKQ01000065.1 GCA_002937815.1 Alphaproteobacteria bacterium MarineAlpha6_Bin2
TAAAAATAAAATATTATGTTAAAAAAAATAGTCTTATTAGGAATGATGGGATCTGGCAAATCTACCATTGGAAAAATTTTATCCAAAAAAATAAAAATAAGTTTTTTTGATACTGACACAATAATAGAAAAAGAATGCAAAGTTAAAATAAAAAAGATGTTTGATATATATGGCGAACAGTATTTTAGAAAAAAAGAAGAAAAGGTTATTTTAAAAATTCTATCTTACAATCCGGCTTTAATAATTTCACTAGGAGGCGGTGCTTTTTTAAATAAAAAATTGCAAAAAGAAATTTTAAAAAAAACAGTATCAATTTGGTTGAAACCTAATTTTAAAACTATATATGATAGGTGTAAAAAGTCTAACCTTAGACCATTGATTAAAAATAATTGCGACTTGAAGTTTAATTTAAAAAAACTTATAAAAGAAAGATACCCAATTTATTCAAAAGCAAATTTGACTATTACATTAAATAAAACACCAAATGTTGTTTCTAATAATATTATAAAAAGATTGAACAAAATAATAAATTTATGATTTTAAGGCACGCAATTGAATAAAATTGATTTGGTTAAAGTATCTTTAAAAGAAAAAAGTTATAATGTAATAATTGGTAAAAATTTACTTAAACGCCAAAAAAAGAAAATTTTTTCAAATATCACTGGAGCGAAAAGAATTTTTATAATAACTGATATTGTTATAAAAAAGCTTCATTTAAAAAACTTTTTAAAATCTATTCCAAATAATTTTATTACCGAAACAATAATAATAAAACCTGGTGAAAAAACTAAGCAATTAAAAACAGTTGAACAAATTTTAAATTTCCTTTTAAAAAAAAAGATTTCAAGAACGGATGCTATTTTTGGATTCGGAGGAGGAGTTATTGGAGACATATCGGGTTTTGTAGCAAGTATTATACTTAGAGGAGTGCGTTTAATTCATTTTCCAACAACTTTACTTGCACAAGTTGATAGTTCAACTGGAGGAAAAACTGGGGTAAATAGTATACATGGAAAAAATTTAGTAGGATCATTTTATCAACCCAAGTTAGTAGTTTGTGATATAGATTTTTTATTAACTTTGCCAAAAAGAGAAATTTTATCAGGATATGCTGAAGTAATTAAATATAGTATTTTATCCGACAAAAATTTTTTTCACTGGTTAAAAAAACAAACAAATAAAATAATAATTAATGATCCGAATGTTGTACAAAAAGTGATAAAAAAAAGTATTTTTATTAAATCTAGTTTAGTAACCAAAGATGAAAAAGATGTAAAAAATAAAAGAGCACTTCTAAATTTAGGTCATACTTATGCCCATGCTCTAGAAAAATGTTGCAAATATTCTAAAAATTTACTTCATGGTGAGGCTGTATCTATTGGAATATGCATGGTTAATAGGCTTTCATTTATTTTAGGTTTTTTATCAATGAATGATTTAAAGGAGATAGAAAAACTATTTGTTGATATAGGTTTACCAACTAATTTAAATTTTTTGGAAAATTTTAAAATAAAAAAGGATAATATAATTAAAAATATGATGCATGACAAAAAAGTTCTTAATGGAAAATTAAATTTTATTCTTTGCAAAAAAATTGGCAAAACATTTGTTTATAATAAAGTGAATTTAAATTCTATTAAAAAATCAATTTGTTAAAAATGGATTTTTATACAATATCACTAATATTTATCATCATTTTTTTACTTATTATATCAGCCTTTTTTTCAGGTTCTGAAACAGCTTTAACAGCAGCATCTAGGTCTAGAATGCATCAATTAGAAAAACAAAAAAATGCAAGAGCTAAAATAGTTAATTTTTTAAAAAATCAGAAAGAAAGATTAATTGGAACACTTTTATTAGGAAACAATTTAGTTAATACCTTGGCAACTGCTATTGCTACGAGTTTTTTTATTAGTTTTATAGGCGATAATGAGAAAGGCATTATATATTCCACTATTACGATGACTTTATTGATTTTAATTTTTGGTGAAGTTTTGCCAAAAACTATTGCAATCAATAAAGCTGATAAATTTGCTCTTTTATTTGCTCCATTAATTATATTTTTAGTACGAATATTTTCTCCAATAACTTATTTAATACAAATTTTTATCAATAATCTGTTAAAAATTTTTGGTTTTCATATTTCAGACGAGTTGTATAAAACAGAAGAAAAGTTGCGTGGAGCAATCGATTTACATGCTAAGAGTGAAGGAACAAAACATGAAAAAGATATGTTACAAAGTATTCTTGATTTAGATGATATACAAGTACAAGAGATTATGACTCATAGAAAAAATATTGAAGTAATATATGTCGACCAAACACAAAATAAAAATATTAAAAAAATACTTTCAAGTCAGTATACAAGATTGCCTTTATATGACAAAAACTCAGATAAAATTGTAGGGATTCTAAATGTAAAAGACGTTTTGAAAAGTTTAAATAAAAAAAAAATAAAAAATCAAAAGATTAATTTTAAATCATTATCAAAAAAACCATGGTTTGTTCCAGAAACAACTTCTCTTCTTGATCAATTACAAGAATTTAAAAAAAAACAAAGACATTTAGCGTTTGTTGTTGATGAGTATGGAACTTTAATGGGTATAGTGACATTAGAGGATATTATTGAAGAAATTGTAGGAGATATAGAAGATGAATATGATGTTCAAATTATTGGAGCAAAGAAAAATAAAGATGGTTCCTATAATTTAAACGGAAATATAACAATAAGAGATGTAAACAGAGAGTTTGGATGGAGATTGCCTGATGAAAATGCCTCTACAATTGCTGGTTTAATTTTTTATGAAATAAAAACAATTCCAGAACCAGGTCAGATTTTTAGTTTTTACGGATTTAGATTTGAGATATTAAGAGCAAAAAAAAACCACATCGAACTTGTTAAAGCAACATTATTAAATTAACATAAAGTTTTTAATCTTTTGGTGATTTCAAAATTGTCGATATAGAATGTGTTTTTTTTATTATATCATTGCCGAGAAAATTAAAAAATTTTTTTTGCCTATCAAGGAGTGATAAATTAGAAAATTCTTTAGATAAAATATAAATTACAAAATGAGATTCCTTTTTAAATTTATTTTGTATATGACTTCGGTGTTTAAATGAAGTATCTTCAATTTTAAACTTTGCATCGGGAAAATTTTTTTTTATTTTTTCCTCAATAATTCTTTTAATTTTACTTACTTTTGTCATTAACAAAACTTGCTTATTAAATCCTAGATGTACATAATACTATTTATGTCAAAAAAAATTAAAGGTTTATTTGGAACAAAAAAACAATTTTTTTATACAAAATGTAATAAAGAAAATTGTAATAAACCAGGTATATATAAAGCTCCAGAATCACCAGATAATTTAAAAACTTACATTTTGTTTTGTGAAAAACATATTCGAGAATATAACAAGTCCTGGAATTATTGTAAAAATATGAATCAAGAAGACATTGAACAACATATTAAATTGGATTCAATTGGTTGGAGACCAACATGGAATTTTTCATATAGAACTATAAATGTGAAAGACATTCAGAAAATATTTTCTAGTTATTTTAATTTTTTTGGTAATAAAAAAAATAGTTTTAAAAAAATAAATAAAAAAACCGAAATACAAAATGCTTTTAAAATATTAAAAATTAATAACGAAACATCTACATGGAAGGAAATTGACATGAAATA
>PTKQ01000066.1 GCA_002937815.1 Alphaproteobacteria bacterium MarineAlpha6_Bin2
ACTTTTCATGTAATTGTCCATATAGTGAAAATCGTATTAATTCAACAGCATGAGTAAAAGGATTAAAGGAACAAAAATAAAATAAAATTTCACTTGATTCTCTTATTTTCCATAAAGGGTATAAAGCTGAAGAAGCAAAAAACATTGGAAATATAACAAAATTCATAACACCAGCAAAATTTTCTAATTGTTTTATAGCTGATGATAAAAACATACCAAGTGCGCCAAGCATCATACCTGATAAAAATAAAGCAGGCACAATCGTAAAATATCCATTGATTGGTAGCTCAATATCCCAAAATAATGCTATGGCCAAAAAAGCAAAAACTTGTAAGATGCCTACTAAAACACCAGCTAGAAGTTTTGAAATTAATAAAAATGATCTTGGAAACGGACTAACAAGTAAAGTTCTCATGCTTCCCATCTCCCTATCATAAACCATAGAAAGAGAACTTTGCATACCGTTGAATAATTGTATCATTGCAATCAATCCGGCTGCTATATAGAGTTCGTAAGGAATCAGTGATACGGGATATGGCCATTCTTCTGGTTGTCCAAGGGGTCTACTCACTCCTAAAATAGATCTAAAACCAACAGCAAATATTGCCAACCAAACCAAAGGCCTAACCAAAGCAGAAAAAAACCTTTCTCTTTGATAAAAAAATCTCAAAGACTCTCTAAATACAATACCTTTAAAACATAAATAAAATTGGAATAGTGTCATAACTAATTTTTTACAAAAGAATCAAATGCATTTGATACATTATTTGAATTAGATTTTTGTAAAACATTTTTTACAGAATCATTTACCATAATTTTTCCTTTGTGAAGAATAATTAAATTTCCTTTTAAATCAACTTCATCAATTAAGTGTGTTGCCCAAAGCACAGCTATTTTTTTTTCCTTACAGAGATTTTTTACGTGTCGTATGATCAGTTGCCTGCTTTCTATATCTACTCCGACAGTCGGTTCATCTAATAAAAGTAATTTAGGATTATGCATAAGTGCTCTTACAATTTCTACTCTTCTTTTTTGTCCCCCGCTTAATTCCCTAACCTTTTTATGAAAAATATCTTCCATATTTTGTCTTTTTAGCTCAGTTGTGGCTGTATCTAGTGCATTTTTTTTTTTCATCCCATGTAATGAAGCGTGATAATACAAATTTTGAGCAACAGTTAAATCTAAATCAATAGTTGGTTGCTGAAACACGACTCCAATATTTGCCAAGGCCTTAGTAGGATTCTTTTTTATATTGTAGGAAAAAATCTCAATGGCCCCAGTTTGATTACTATATAATCTGGTAATTAAAGAAAACAATGTCGTTTTACCAGCACCATTTAAACCCAGTAATATAGAATAATCGCCTGGATTAAGAGTAAGGTTTATTTCATTTAATACTTGTAGCTCACCGAAATGATGATTTAATGATTCTATTGATAATGCTTTAAGGCTCATTTTTAATATTTAATTTACAAAATTTTTTATTCTTTAACAACTATGCCCCATGGGTATCTGCCAACTGGAATTGATTTTATAACTTTTCGCTTTTCAATATCAATCACTGAAATATCATTGCTCACACCATTGGTTGTATAAAGTCTAGTTCCATCACTGTTGATAATTAAATTCCAAACTCTTTGACCAGTTAAAATATATTTTTCAACTTCAAATGTATTCATATTAATTATTGCAACTCTGTTTGCCGGTCCAAGTGCAACATATGCGAGTTGTCTTTTATCATCTAATATTACACCAACTGGTTGGATAGATTCCTTTGAAAGTCCCGGAATTTTAAATCTTATTTTTTTTATTATTTCGAATTTTTTTGGGTCAATAATGCTTATGGTTCCTCCTATTTCGGAAGATACCCAAACAAAGTTTCCGTCTTTTGTATATTGTGCTACTCTTGGTCGTGCATCTACTAAAATATTTGCCTTAATTTCAAGAGTTTGAGTGTCGATAAAATGCGCCATATTCGTTGTTTCTGAAGTGTTAACCAGCGTTTTACCATCTGGACTTAGGCCCATTCCTTCTGGCTCAACACCTACAGGAATTTCTTTAACAATTTCTTTTTTTTCATAATCAACAACTGTTACCATGTTGTCATCTTCATTAGCAACAAAAATAAGTTTGCCATTATCATCCATAACCATTAACTCTGGGTCTGGTCCGGACGGTAAATAATAATCAATTTCTAAGCTTTCTACGTCTACAACTGTTATTCTATTATCATCACTAGTACAAATTATTATTTTTTTTTTGTCTTTACTTAAAATTATTCCTCTTGGTCTGTGACCAACATAAACTGATTTAATGACTTCTAAAGAATCTCCATCAATAACCGTTATGTTATGATCTTTTTCATTTGATACATATATTGTTTCAGCAAATGCAAAAGTTTGGATTATAATAAAAAAAATAAAAATTAAAAAATTTTTGTTCATATTTCTATCTCGTTAAAAAAAACATATAATTTTTTCATTTTTTAATTTAATTTACATTTTGTATCAAATTCATCGATCCCTAATGTGTCTAATTCTGTTCTTGGATGAACAAATCCTGTTTGTGGTGATACGGATACTAATGCTCTTGGTGTTACTAATAATATTGGTTGTCGTAATTGTCTATTCCAACTTCTAAAACTTACAGCCTTTCCTTTGTAGGCAGCAACAGTAAAATTCTCTTTCAATATTTGGTCCAAAACTATTTTAGGATCTGTCGATTTCGTTCTTGTAATGGACTCGCCAAATACTCTTATACCTAGCCAAGAATTAAAATCTATATTAGTCATAAGCCTATTAGAATATTTTAAAAATCTACTTTGCATTTGATTTCCGCCCCACTGTTCATGCGAGTAATGCCAAGAAGTTGGTTTTAAAATTTCTCCTCCCACAACAATAGTTGGTTTCCATGTTCTATATGGTAAATAATCACCAAAACTATTACCTGAATCACCAAAAGTGTTGCCCTCATCAGCTAAAACTAAAACTTCATATTTTTCTCCTTGAGTAAATTTTACAACTTCTAAATCTGCAGTTCTTCTAAAATCATGGGTAAAGTTCCATACTTTTTCATTAGTAATATTTAACCCAAATTTTTTTGCAGAAATTTTAAGAGAGTTTTTAAATTGTTTATCTCTATCATTTGTTCCAGATATTAAAAGCAATTTAGTCCAATTTTTCTTTTTTAAAAATTGCATAAGTGCATCTGTAACCATCATATAACTCGGAGCAGTATGTAGTAATTGTTTGTGGCACTTTATATTTCTTAAATCATTATCTTTTAAAGATGCATTAATTATAAGAGCATCGCCTAAAATATCTGATGAAATAATGCTATCAAGGTCTTGAGTGGAAACATTTAAAATAAAAAAATTATATTTTTTTTTTCTAAGTTCTTCGAAAACATCTTTGGCTGATTCATTGGGCATTATATTTTTTTCAACAAGTTCAAATTTTTGATTTGTAAACTTGCCAGTTGTATTATTATCTTTAATTCCCATTCTACTTCCTAAAATACCATTATTTTTTATTTGAGGATTTATTGAATAAATAGTTGGTTCTCTCTCAATAACTCTAGTTAAATGGACTATTTTAATTTCTTGAGCTGCATTTAGATCAAAAAAACTAAACAAAAAAAATAAAATTAAAATTAGTTTTAGAAATTTTTTCATAATAAATAATTTA
>PTKQ01000067.1 GCA_002937815.1 Alphaproteobacteria bacterium MarineAlpha6_Bin2
TATAGGCGAAGTCTTTAAAATAAAAACAAAAAAAGGAGATAAAAAATTTTTTATATCTACAAATTTAAAAGTAAAAAACTTAAAAATAGGTTCTTCAATTTGTTGTTCAGGTGTTTGTTTGACTATTATTCAAAGAGGAAGAAAGAAAAATTTTTTTTTTTTTGTTATTGCTGCTTCTAAAGAAACATTATCAACATCAAGCCTCAAGAATTGGAAAGTAGGAACTTTTGTTAATTTAGAAAGTTCTTTGAAAGTAGGAGATGCAATTTCTGGACATTTAGTTTTTGGTCACGTAGATGGAACAGTGAAAGTATTATCAATAAAAAAAGAAAATGGCAGCTTACAATTTAATTTTGATCTTCCTTTAGCTTTCACTAAATATATTGTTCCTAAAGGGTCCATCAGTATTGAAGGGGTATCTTTGACAATAAATGTTGTTAATAAAAATAATTTTTATGTAAACATTATTGAACATACAAAAAAAACAACAATTTTTAATAAAATTAAGGTTGGAAATTTTTTAAATGTAGAAATTGATATGTTGGCCCGGTATGTTCATAATAAATTAAAATAAAAAAATGAAATTCTTTTCAAAAATAGAAGAAATAGTATCTGATGCTAAGAAAGGTAAAATATTTATTTTAGTAGATGATGAGGATAGGGAGAATGAAGGCGATCTGATAGTTCCTGCAGAAAAAATTGATGCAAATAAAATTAATTTTATGGCGAAGTACGGAAGAGGGTTAATTTGTTTGGCTTTAAATGGAAAAAGAATAGAAGAATTAAAGCTTCCTTTAATGCCACAACAAAATGTATCAAGAAAAAAAACTGCTTTTACAATTTCTATAGAAGCAAAAAAAGGAATTTCAACTGGAATTTCTGCAAAAGATAGAGCCAAAACAATTCAAGTGGCAATTAATAAAAAGAATGGACCTAACGATATAGCTACACCAGGACATATTTTTCCATTAAGGGCACAAGAAGGAGGTGTTTTAGTTAGAACAGGACACACAGAAGCAGCTGTTGATATTGCAACTTTAGCGAAACTTAATCCTTCCGGAGTTATATGTGAAATAATGAATGATGATGGAACAATGGCTAGAAGAGATGATTTATTCAAATTTTCTCAAAAACATAAATTAAAGATTGCAACTATTTCTGATTTGATTGCTTATAAGAGAAAAAAAGAAAAAATTATTGAAAAAACTTTAGAAACGAAAATAAAAAGCAAATACGGTGGGGAATTTAAATTAATTGTTTATAAGAATAAGTTAGTACCAGCAGAACATATTGCTTTAGTTAAAGGAAAAATTAATTCTAAAAAACCAGTTTTAGTACGAGTCCATGCTTTGAATTTTTTAACTGATATTTTAGGCAGTTCTTCATTCATAAGTGACGACCAGATAAAAAAAGCTATGGAAATGATATCTAAAAAAAAGAACGGCGTTGTAGTTATTATTCGTGAACCACGATCATGGACTTTGTCTCAAAGAATTAAATCAAGCTCAGAAGAGAAAAGTAGTACACAATTAAGAGATTATGGTGTAGGAGCACAAATTTTAATTGATATAGGAGTAAAAAATATGATTTTAATTTCTAACAGTAAAAAAACTATTATTGGTCTCCAAGGTTATGGTTTAAAAATAACAAAAACAATACCAATAAAATGAAACCAAAAATTAAAATAATATATTCAAATTATTATCCTTCGATAAAGAAGAAAATGGTAGAAGCGGTTATTCGCCAATTACCTGTTAAAGATTACGATCTTATTTTTTTTGGTGTGCCTGGTTCTTTTGAAATACCTTATGAAATAGCCAGAAGCATTAAAGAAGATATATTTGATAATGAAAATAAGATTGCTTCATTCAAAGGAAAAGACAAGGAAAAAATTAGAAACAACATTATACTGATGGCAAAATTAAGTCAATTAAATCTTGATAAGCAATGTATTTATTCAGCTTATCTAGCATTAGGATGTATAATTAAAGGCAAGACTATCAACCATGAAGCTATTTCAGTATCAATTTTTACAAATTTGCAAAGGCTTAGTATTGAAAATACTATACCTATTGGGAATGGAATATTTAATGCAAATAATATAAAAGAAGCTGAAGAAAAAGCTATTAAATGCGCAATACAAGCAAGTAATGTTTTAAAGTCTTTTATAAATGATAAAAAAAAATAAAGGATCTAGGTCTTGGTCAAGGATTTTAGCTGTACAAGCTTTATATCAGTTGTCTTTAAATAAAGATGCAAAAGAAAGTAAAGTTATTAAAGATCTAATCCAAAATAAAGAGTCTAAAAATAGAGCTGATAAAATTTTTTTATCAAAACTTGTAAAAGAAACAATAAAAAAAAAAACAAAATTAGTTAATGAAATAATATCCGCATCTAATAAGAGTAAATTTGATAAAATGGAAACTCTTTTAAAAGTAATTCTTAAATTAGGAACATGTGAACTTTTTTATTTTAAAAATATCCCGATAAATGTTTCTTTGTCTCAATATGTTAAAGTAGGAAGTTCTTTTTTAAATGATAAAGAAGTAGGCTTGATAAACGGGATATTAGATAAAGTTTCTAAAAATATAAATAACGATGGATGAGTTCCAAGTTATAAAAAAATTTTTTCTGCCCTTAGCAGCACAAAAAGAAAATTCCTTAGATTTAGATGATGATGCTGCAATAATTTCAATAAAAAAAAAATCTATTGTTATAGCTACTGATTCAATTACAGAAGGAGACCATTTTCCTAGAAATGAAAAAAATCCTACTAATATTGCCAAAAAATTACTTAGAGTTAATTTATCCGATATAGCTTCAATGGGAGCAGAACCTTTTGCTTATACTCTTAATCTTTCTGTTCCAAAAAAATTAAAAAAAAAGGAATTAATTATTTGGATAAAAAATTTTGCTAAAGGTTTAAAACAAGATCAGAAAAAATATAATGTTGCTCTTTTAGGAGGCGATACCGTAGCTATAAAAGGCAATCTAGTTATGTCATTGACGGCATATGGCACTGTTAATAAAAAAGTATTAAAAAGATCAGGAGCAAGAATAGGCGAAGATGTTTATGTTACTGGAAACATAGGTGATAGTGGCATTGGATACGGAATTTTATTAAAAAAATTTACAATGCTGAACGCTTCTTTGAAAAACTTTTATATCAAAAAACACAAGCTTCCAGATCCACCAGTGCATTTTGCTAAAAATATTGTAAAATATGCATCAGCAGCTACTGATATCTCTGATGGTTTTTTAGCAGATTTAAATAATTTAATTACATCATCCAAATGTGGAGCTGAAATTATGATTGAAAAAATACCATTCGTCCCACAGACTAAAAAATTGATAGATCAACAAAAGATTAAAATTGATTATTTGTTATCATGCGGAGAAGATTATCAGTTGATTTTTACTGCTAATAAAAAGTTTTCAAAAAATATATTTAAATTAGCTAAACAATATTTAATTAAAGTTGTAAAAGTTGGAAAAATTATAAAAAAAAGAAAATTAAGAATTTTAGATCCACAAGGAAAAGAATTATTCTTTTCAGTCTTAGGATTTAAACATTTTTAATTTGATTTTTGTTAAAAAAATAATTAAAAGTGATTAATAATAATTTTTAAAAAAAAATGGACCCATTACATTTTTCTCTCTTGTGCGGATTAACTGCTATTATTT
>PTKQ01000068.1 GCA_002937815.1 Alphaproteobacteria bacterium MarineAlpha6_Bin2
TATTTAAAAGATTTTGAAAAACAAAGATAAGCCAACAAAATATTACAATCATTAAAACTGCGGTAATTCTTTGCCAAAACCAATGACTTACTGGATTTTTACCAAATCCAAATGTTTTAATTTTTTTTAAAAAATTAATCATTAAAAAAACCAAAGATAAATATTAATTACTAAAGACAATAAAATAATAAATAATCCACTTAAATATACGTTTTTAATTTTATATCCATACCCAAGATCCCAAAGTAAATGTCTTGTTCCATTTAATAAATGATAAGAAAAAGAAAATGTGATAAAAAAAAGGATTGTTCTACCTATAATTCCTGAAAAAAATATATTAATTAAATTATACAAACGATCATTAAAAGCCATAGAAAATAACCAAAGACAAATTAAAAAAGAAAAAAAGAACAAAATTACTCCAGTAAATCTATGTGATATAGAAAGAATCGATGTTATTTGAGGTTTATATATCTGTAGGTGTGGCGATAAAGGTTTGTTGCTACTTTTCATTTACAGTTTTTTTGGTATTAAAACAGAATAATCAATTTCTAAAACAACATTAGAATTATATTCCACATCTCCATTTTTATATAAAGGAAATTCTTTACATAAATGATTTTTTACACCTATAGTTTTTAAACGCAAAACACCTACACCTGGATTATTTGAAAGTTCTTTTTTATCAAGAATTTCAGTCCAAGCGTAGATAGTGTCTCCTGCTACAGTAGGTGCAATATGTTTTCCTCCATTTATTGCTAAAATTCTAAAAGCATTATTCAAACCATTAAAAGACAACATCCTTACAAGACTAATTATATGTCCACCATAAACAATTCTACGACCTAACCTTCCATCTTTTTCTGTGTGTTCATTAAAATGAACTTTTGCTGTATTTTGATATAATCTAGTAGCCGTCATATGATCTGACTCTTCTATTGTCATTCCATCTACGTGATCAATCTTTTCTCCTACCTTATAATCATCCCAAATATATATAGAGCCACTTTCATCAAAGTTATAGTTTGATATATTTAAATCTTTTGGAATATAAAATTCACTATTGTCTACTTCTGTTTTTAAATCAGGTATTACAATTTTTGGGGCTAAAGAAGATTTATCTTTTTTATTAACCATAACCCACCTAACATAATCAAGAACAACTTCATTTTTTTGATTTTTTCCTATTGAATTAACCCATACTATGCCTGTTTTTTTATTCGAATTTTCTTTAACACCAAGAACTTTTGAAATAGTTTTTATTGTGTCGCCAACATAAACAGGAACACCAAATTTACACGAAGCATATCCTAGATTTGCTGGTGAATTTAATGAAATGTCTGGTACTGTTTTTCCAAAAACCATATTAAAAGTTAAAATGTCATCTACTGGTGAACTTTTATATCCAATTTTTTTTGCAAATTCATTCGATGAGTGTAAAACAAATCTTGAACCCAAAAGTCCAATAAAAAGAGAAACGTCTCCTGGCGTAATTGTTCTTGGTGTGGAATGGATTAATTCCTGACCAACAGAAAAATCCTCAAAAAAATTACCTGGATTCGTTTTATTTTCTATTTTACTCATGATTGTTTAATTATTTATTTAATAATTTCATTTTTAATAATTCTTCTGCTATTTGAACAGTGTTTAATGCAGCACCTTTTCTTAAATTATCTGATACAACCCATAAAGATAAACCATTTTTTACAGTGTTATCTTTCCTAATCCTACTAACAAAAACATTATCTTCCCCTGCGCTTTCTTCCGGCGTTACATAACCCTCATTTTGTCTAAAATCTATAACAGAAATACCAGAACTTTTTTTTAAAATTTCTCTTGCTTTATTATCAGAAATTTCTTTTTCAAATTGAATATTTATAGCTTCTGCATGCCCAATAAAAACAGGAACTCTAACACATGTTGCGGAAACTTTAATTGATTTATCTAAAATTTTTTGTGTTTCTACGTTCATTTTCCATTCCTCTTTTGTTTGACCATTATCTAAAAAACTGTCTATATGTGGTATAACATTAAATGCTATTTGTTTTGTAAAGAATTTTTTTTTAACCTGACTATTTGCAAAAATACTTTTTGTTTGTTCAAATAATTCATCCATTGGAAGTCGCCCAGCGCCAGATGTAGACTGATAGGTTGAAACAACAATTCTTTTAATTTTTGCATAATCATGAAGAGGTTTTAAAGCCATTACCATTTGAATCGTTGAACAATTAGGGTTTGCTATAATATTTTTTTTTATTTTCCTTAGATCCTGAGGATTTACTTCTGGAACTATTAATGGTACAGAAGGATCCATTCTAAAATATGACGAATTATCAATAACAATACAGCCTGATTTTGCAGCTTTAGGAACAAATTGAGATGCAATTTTTGCTCCGGCAGAAGATAAAACTAAATCACATTTATTAAAATCAAATTTGTTCAAATCCTCAACAATTATTTCTTCTTCTCCGAATTTTAATTTTTTTCCTTTGGAATTAAAAGATGCTAAAAGAAATAACTCGTCTATTGGAAATTTTCTACCATGTAAAATTTTTAAAAATTCTCTTCCAACATTTCCTGTTGCGCCAACTATCGAAAGTTTTAATCCCATTTTTTTTAAATTATATTTTCTAATTCTTTAATTATTAAGTCGCCCATTTGGTCAGTGCTTACTTTAGTTGAGCCCTTGTCAAAAATATCCTGGGTTCTGTAACCCTTATTTAAGACGTAAATAATAGATTGCTCTAATATTTTTGATAATTTTTGATTATTAAAAGAATATTTAAGCATCATAGAAAAACTCATGATAGTTGCTAAAGGATTTGCAATGTTTTTTCCTGCTATATCAGGCGCACTACCATGCACTGGTTCATAAAGAGATGAAACAATTTTATTATCTTTTAAATAGCCTAAAGAAGCTGAAGGAAGCATCCCCAGTGAACCTGTTAGCATTGCCGCAGCATCTGATAATAAATCACCAAATAAATTGTCAGTAAGAATTATGTCAAATTGTTTAGGTTGTCTTATAAGTTGCATCGCACAATTGTCAGCATACATATGATTCAGGGCAATTTCTGGATAGTCTTTTTCTCCTAATTTTGTAACTTCTTCTCTCCATAATTTACCACTTTCCATTACATTTGATTTTTCAACTGAAGTAACAACTTTTTTTCTGTTTTTTGCCAATTCAAAAGCTACTCTAGCAACCCTTTTGATTTCTTTTGAAGTATAAACTTGCGTGTTAAATCCTTTTTTATTTCCATTACCGATATCTTCAATTCCTCTAGGTTCTCCAAAATACACCCCGCCTGTTAATTCTCTAATAATAAGAATATTTAGGTCTTTTATTATTTCTGGTTTTAAACTTGATGCCTGGATCAGTGGTTCAAATGATATCGCGGGCCTTAAATTAGCAAACAATTCTAAATCACTTCTTAATTTTAAAAGACCCTGTTCTGGTCTTTTTTCAAAAGAAAAATTGTCCCATTTTGGCCCTCCCACTGCTCCTAGTAAAACAGCATCTGATTCTTTTGCCTTTTTAATTGTTTCTTCTTTAATTGGAATCTGGTTTTTATCTAAACAAGCCCCTCCTACTAAATCTTCTTCAACATTAATTTTTAAAATTTTTTTTTTATTAAAAAAACTTATTATTTTTTTTACTTCTTTA
>PTKQ01000069.1 GCA_002937815.1 Alphaproteobacteria bacterium MarineAlpha6_Bin2
AAGTTAAAAAAAATTATTATTATATAATAAAAAATTAAAGATGGTTACTGGAAATTATTAAAATTTATATTAAATATTTATTATGTTGAGAAATATTCTGAAAATTAAATCTACGTTTTCAAAAAATCAATTATCAAATATTGACTATGCTTTTGAAATACAAAGATTAAGAAAAGAGAAAAATGCTGTAATTTTAGCACACGTATATCAATCAGCGGACATTCAAGATTTAGCAGATTTTGTTGGAGATTCATTGGATTTATCAAGAAAGGCAGCAAATACAAATGCAGATACAATTGTATTTTGTGGTGTTAAATTTATGGCAGAAGTGGCTAAAATATTAAGTCCAAGTAAAGAAGTTCTATTACCAGATTTAGACGCCGGTTGCACTTTGGAACAATCATGTCAACCAGAGGAATTTAAAAAATTTAGAAATAAATATAAGAATCATTTGGCTATAACCTATATTAATTGTTCAGCAGAGATTAAAGCTCTATCGGATATTGTAGTCACATCATCAAATGCAAAAATAATTATTGATAAAATTCCAAAAAAACAACCCATAATATTTGCTCCTGATAAACATTTGGGATCATACTTAAATAAATTAACAAATAGAAATATGTTGCTTTGGGACGGAACTTGCATTGTTCATATTCAATTTTCTGAAAGAGAATTAATTGGATTAAAAGCACAATACCCAAAAGCATTATTTGCTGCACATCCAGAATGCCCAGAATCAATTTTAAAACATGCTGATCATGTTGGCTCAACATCTTCGCTTATCAAATTTATTTCAAAATCAAAGAATAAAGAATTTATTATAGGAACAGAGCCAAATGTTATACACCAAATGAGAAAAAATGAGCCAGGAAAACTTTTTATAGAAGTTCCAGGAGCTGATGGCAATTGCTCATGCAATAGATGTCCATATATGGCTTTAAATACAATGGAAAAAATTTATTTAGCTCTTAAAAAATCACAACCTTTAATTCATTTAAATGCCAATCTAATAAGTGCTGCTGAAAAACCATTAAAACGTATGCTTGAAATGTCTGGTAATTAGCAAAGTTCTAAATTAAAATTTATCATTTATCAAAATAATGAAAATAGCTAATAAAGAAGTTATTAAGTTTGTTGAACATTTGTTAAAAGAAGATAAAGTACATCAAGATATAACATCAAATTATTTTATAGATAAAGGCCAACAAGCAAGAGCAACAATTTTTTCTAAAGAAAAAATAATTATTTCAGGCATAGATTTTACTCTAGAACTTTTTAAAAGAAATTGCGGGAATATTAAAGTTCTATTAAAATCAAAAGATGGTTCAAAAATAAAAAATAATACAAAAATCTTAATTATTGAAGGTAATGCAAAAAAAATTTTATCAGCAGAAAGAGCAGGATTGAATTTATTACAACATTTATCTGGAATATCAACTTTAACAGCAAGATACTCTCAAAAGATTAAAAAAAATAAAGTAATTCTTTTAGATACAAGAAAAACAACACCTGGGTTAAGAAAATTTGAAAAATACGCAACTTTTATTGGGGGTGCAAAGAATCATAGACTAGATTTAAGTGAAGATTATATGATCAAAGATAATCATTTAATTTTAGATAATAAAATTTATGAAAAAATTGCGAAAATGAATAAAAATGAAAAAAAAAAATTAGTTATAGAATGTGATAATTTATTTCAAGTAAAAAAAATAATCGATTTAAATGTTAAACATATTTTGTTAGATAATATGAATCTAAAAACTATGAAAAAAGCTAAAGAAATAATTGGAAAAAAAGCAAAAATAGAAGTTTCAGGTGGTGTAAATTTGAAAAATATTACTAAAATATCTAGAATTGGTGTAGATTTTATATCAATAGGTGCTATCACCCAATCAGCACCAGCAGTTAATATAAGTTTAAATTTAAAAAAAATATAAAAAATGGCAACAAAAATATCATTAATTGGAGCAGGAAATATTGGAGGAACTGTTGCTTTGTTAAGTGCAATAAAGAATTTAGGAAATATAGTTTTAGTTGATATAGCAAAAAGTATTGCGAAGGGTAAGGCTCTTGACATATCTCATTCATTACCTGTCCTTCAGTGTAATAGAAAAATTATAGGAACAACATCACTGAAACAAATCAAAAATTCAAAGGTTATTGTAGTTACAGCTGGCGTTCCTAGGAAGGAAGGTATGAGCAGAGATGATTTAGTTGAGATAAATTTGAATGTTATAAAAAAAGTGGGACAGGGTATAAGAAAATATAGTCCAAAAAGTTTTGTAATAGTGGTTACAAATCCTTTGGATGTTATGACATGGGTTTTACAGAAAATTACAAACATACCCTATTCGCATGTAGTTGGAATGGCAGGTGTTTTAGATACATCAAGATTTAAATTTCATTTAGCGGACGAATTAAATCTATCAATAGAAGATGTTTCCTCATCTGTATTAGGAGGGCATGGAGACGATATGGTTGCATTGCTCAGACATACAACTGTTTCTGGAGTCTCACTTGAAGATATGATAAAAATGAAAAAAATAAGCAGACAAAAAGTAAATGAAATAGTTCAAAGAATTAGAACATGTGGCGCTGAAATAATAACATATATGGGAACATCAGCATATTATGCGCCTGCAGCTGCAGTTGTGCAAATGATTGAATGTTATTTAAGAGACCAAAAAAAAATTTTTCCTTGTTCAGCATATCTTAAAGGACAATATGGTTTTAAAAATATTTATGTTGGAGTTCCAATTGTTTTAGGAGCGAACGGAGTTGAAAAAATAATCGAAATTAATCTTAAAAAAGAAGAAAAAGAAGAATTTTTAAAATCAGTTGAAAGCGTTCAAGCTATTTTAAATATTGCTAAAAAATTCATTTAATTTTTTTTAATTAATTTTATTTCTTGGATGAAACTTATTATATAATTTGGACAGCTGCTCCTGACTCACTTCTGTATAAACCTGTGTAGATTTAAGTGATTTGTGACCTAATAATTTTTGGATTGTTCTAACATCAGCGCCTCCTTCTAACATATGTGTTGCAAAACTATGTCTAAGAGCGTGAGGTGTAAAACTTTTATGTAGATCTAATTTTTTACGAATTTCTCTAAAATTTCTTTGAAAAGTCCCAGGATTTAGTTTTTTAAAATTTTTTCCTAAAAAAAGAAATGTTTCATTATTAAAGTTAAATGGACAAGCATTTATATATTCGTTAACACTTTTCAATACTATAGAAATTAAAGGTACCAATCGTTCTTTATTTCCTTTTCCAATAATTTTTACATAGCCTTTTGTATGGGTGATAGGAATGTCTTGGTATTTAATAGATAAAATTTCATTTATTCTTAAACCACACCCATAGATAGCTGTAATCATTGCAATATCTCTTTTTTTTATCCAATTAATTTTTTTACTATTTTTAATTTCATTTATTATTTCTTTTATTTCATGAACATTTATAGGTCTTGGGAGCGCCTGATCTATTTTTGGACCTTTTAATTCATTTAAAATAGAAGGATCAATTTTTTTATTATTTTTATACAAATATTTATAAAAACTTTTGATTGCAGCAACAATTCTTCTTCTAGTAGTTTTTTTATAATTTAAAAAAGTAATAAAAAATAAATAAGGCCGTATTTCATT
>PTKQ01000007.1 GCA_002937815.1 Alphaproteobacteria bacterium MarineAlpha6_Bin2
TGACTTTTGGATAAGGGGGATAAATATTTTTATCAAGTAAAATTGAAGGAAAAAATATTAAAAAGTTTCGTTGAAAAAAATTTAATCTTTTTATTTTTTTAATTTTGTATTGGAGCTTTAGTTTATCAGCAAGAGAAATAGACTGATTCTCATGACCAATTATATTATCTGATATGACCCAACAACTTTTTTTAACCAAGCTTAATAAAATTTCCTAACTTCTCTTTTTTAAAGAATTTTTGTAAAGAACAAACGTCTAATTCTTTTTTTATAATAGCTTTTATAGCTTCCACAACTGCTTTGGCACCAGCCGTTGTAGTATAATATGGAATTTTATTATTAATTGCTGAACGTCTTAATCTAAAACTATCTCTGATTGCTTGAGATCCTTCTGTAGTATTAAATATAAGATTTATTTTTCCTTCATCCATATAGTCTACAATGTTAGGCGAACCTTCCTTAACTTTTTTTATTGTTTTGCAATTTAATCCCATAACTTGTAAGAAATTTGCGGTTCCTTTTGTAGCATATATTTTAAAACCAATCTGGCTTAAGTCTTGAATATAACCTCTAACTATTTCTTTATCGCTATTTTTTACTGATACTAGAACATTGCCTTTTAATGGGATTGTTACTCCAGCTGATAGTTGGGACTTTGCAAAAGCTTTTCCAAATGTAGTATCAATTCCCATACCTTCACCAGTAGATTTCATTTCTGGTCCTAAAATTACATCTGATCCTGGAAACTTTGAGAATGGAAAAACAGATTCTTTTATAGCGACATATTTCGGATGTATTTTTTTTAGTTTGAAAGAACTTAATTTGTTTCCAACCATTACTAATGCTGCTATTTTAGCGATAGGAACACCGGTAGC
Source organism: Alphaproteobacteria bacterium MarineAlpha6_Bin2 (assembly GCA_002937815.1). Taxonomy (GTDB): domain Bacteria; phylum Pseudomonadota; class Alphaproteobacteria; genus PTKQ01. The sequence goes on from PTKQ01000007.1 coordinate 876, forward strand.
TTTTGCAACGAAGGGAACTGTTCGACTTGCTCTTGGGTTTGCTTCTATTATAAAAATATCATTATTTTGTATAGCTAATTGAACATTTAATAATCCTTTTACTTTTAAAGCTTTAGCAATTCGAGTAGTTTGTTTTTCTATTTCTTTGATTACAGAATTATTTAATGAATGAGGAGGTATAACACATGCTGAATCCCCCGAATGTATACCTGCCTCTTCTATATGTTCAATAACCCCAGCAATGTAAACATCTTTTCCATCTGAAATCGCATCTACATCAACCTCTATTGCAGATTTTAAATATGAGCCTATTAATAAAGGAAAGTTTCTTGAGTTTCTCAATGCTTTATTAATATATTTAATAAAATCTTTTTTTTCATTTATAATTTCCATAGCTTTTCCTCCCAAAACATAGGAAGGTCTAACAATTAATGGTAATCCAATATTTTTTAAAGCCTTTTTAGACTCTTTAAAATTTTTTACTGTTATACTTTTTGGTTGGTGTATTTTTAATTTTTTAATTAATTTTTTAAATCTTTCTCTATCTTCTGCTAAATCAATCGTATCAGAGGAAGTGCCAAGTATTTTAATTTTTTCTTTTGATAACGATTTAGCGAGATTTAAAGGAGTTTGCCCGCCAAATTGCAATATTATGCCAAGAAGATTCCCTTTTTGTTTTTCTACCTTTATTATTTCTAATACATCTTCAGAAGTTAGAGGTTCAAAATATAGTCTATCAGAAGTGTCATAATCAGTTGATACTGTTTCTGGGTTACAGTTAATCATAATTGTTTCAATATTCTTTTCTTTTAAGGCGTATGATGCATGTACGCAACAGTAGTCAAATTCTATTCCCTGGCCAATTCTATTTGGTCCACCACCAATAATAATCACCTTATCTTTTGTACTTGGATTAGATTCACAATTATTTATATTTTTTGGAATATCTTCATAAGTAGAATACATATATGGTGTTAAGGAAGAGAACTCAGCAGCACAGGTATCAATTCTTTTAAATACTGGTTTAATTTTTAATTTCTTTCTTATATTTCTTATGAATACCTCTTTATTATTAGATAGTGACGCTAGTCTTTTATCTGAAAATCCTAAACTTTTTAGATAAAAAATTTTAGATCTTTTTTTTGGCAGACCATTTTTTTTAATTAGTTTTTCACAATCAATAATTTTTTTTATCTCCCTTAAAAACCATTTATCTATTTTGGTACATTTATTAACAAAATTAACGTCTTTGCCATCTCTAAAAGCTTGTGCTATCTGCAAAAACCTTGTAGGAGTAGGGGTTTTTAATTTATTTTTTGTTTCTTTTATTTCTACTAAACCGTCATATCCTTTATCAAGAGATCTAATAGCTTTTTGGAATGATTCACAAAAGTTTCTACCAATTGACATTACTTCTCCAACAGATTTCATCGATGTACCAAGCTCAGATTTTGTTCCAGGAAATTTTTCAAATGTGAACCTGGGAATTTTAGTTACAATATAGTCAATTGATGGTTCAAAAGAACAAGGAGTTACTTTTGTAATGTCATTTTTAATTTCATCTAATGTGTATCCGACTGCTAGTAAAGCTGCAACTTTTGCAATAGGAAAACCAGTTGCTTTAGATGCTAGTGCAGATGACCTTGATACCCTAGGATTCATTTCAATGACAACTAAATCTCCATTATTTGGATTGATTGCAAATTGAACATTTGAACCACCTGTATCCACTCCTATTTCTCTTAAAATGCTAAAACTAGCATTTCTCATTATTTGATATTCTTTGTCGGTAAGTGTTAATGCTGGAGCTACAGTTATACTATCTCCTGTATGTACTCCCATTGGATCAACGTTTTCAATAGAACAAACAACAATGCAATTATCTTTTCTATCTCTAACTACTTCAAGTTCAAATTCTTTCCATCCTATAACAGATTCTTCCACAAGGACTTGACCAATTGGAGAAATTGATAATCCTTCTTTTACAATATTTTGAAATTCTTTTATATTTTTTGCAGCCCCACCACCTTGTCCACCTAATGTGAAAGAAGGTCTAATTATTACAGGCAAACCAATTTTATTTAATTTTTTTTTTGCGTCAATTAAATTTGTAGAAGTAAAACTCTTTGGAGTTTTTAAACCTATTTTAATCATAGTTTTTTTAAACAGATTTCTATCTTCAGCTTTTTTTATAGATTCAATAGATGCTCCAATTAATTTAACTTTATATTTTTTTAACAAACCCCTTTTATCCGCTTCTAATACAGCATTTAATGCCGTTTGTCCCCCCATAGTTGGCAATATTGCATCAGGTTTTTCTTTATTTAAAATCTTTTCAATAATTTCTATAGTAATAGGCTCAATATATGTTGAATCAGCCATATTTGGATCAGTCATAATGGTTGCTGGATTAGAATTTAATAAAATAACTTTGTAACCTTCTTTTTTAAGAACCTTGCACGCCTGTGCACCTGAATAATCAAATTCGCACGCTTGTCCAATAATAATTGGACCTGCTCCAATTATAAATATTGATTTAATTTTTTTATCTTTATGCATTATTTTTTATTAATTTATAAAATTTTTTAAAAAGTAAAAGATGATCATGCGGACCAGGTGATGCCTCTGGATGATGTTGTACAGAAAATACAGGTTTGTTTTTTAATTCAATTCCTTCAACAGATCCATCAAAAAGAGATTTATATGAGACTCTAACATTTTTTGGTAAAGAATTTTCTATCACTTCAAATCCATGATTTTGTACTGTGATTATTACTTTTCCTGTTTTAGTTTCTATCACTGGATGGTTTGCACCTCTATGACCATGATGCATTTTTTTTGTTTTTGCTCCAAGAGCCAACGCAAGCATTTGATGACCTAAGCAAATACCAAAAGTAGGTATATTTTTTTTTAAAATTTTTTTAATTATAGGAATCGAGAAATTTCCTGTTGCTGCTGGATCACCTGGCCCATTACTTAAAAAAATACCATCTGGCATTTTCTTAAATATGTTACTAGCAGAAGTTTTTGCTGGAACTACAGTTATTTTACATCCTAAGGATGCTAAATTTCTTAAAATATTATTTTTGGCTCCATAATCTATAGCAACAATATGAAATTTTTTTTTTTTATTTTCAACATATCCTTTCATTTTCATCCAAGTTGCTTGATTCCAATGAACGTTTTTTTTTCTTGTTACTTGTTCAGTTAGATCACATCCCGTAATACCACCCCATTGAGATCTTTTCTTAAAAATGTTTTTTAAACCAAACATTCCATTCTTTTTGTGCACAATAGCGGCATTAATTGAACCATTTTCTCTTAAAATATGAGTAATATGTCTAGTATCAATACCACAAATTCCAACCAATTTATTCTCTTGAAGCCAAACCTGGAAATGATTAGTTGCTCTAAAGTTAGATTCTTGAGTTATATCTTCTCTTATTACCAAGCCTTTTGCTGCTGGTTTTATTGATTCGATATCATAATTGTTTGTTCCTGTATTACCAATATGGGGAAATGTGAATGTAATTATTTGATTTGCATATGAGGGATCCGTAAGTATTTCTTGATAACCAAAAATTGATGTATTAAAACAAAGCTCTCCAATTATTTCACCTTCACACCCTATTCCTTTTCCAAAAAAAACAGTATTATTTGCTAAAGCTAGTATCGCTGTAGATTTGTCATTATACTTAAGATGTGTTTTAGGTGGCGTTTTAACCTCCTTTATTTAGGCTTTAGAACAATCTATTGATTTGTATGTAATATTCAAATCATTTTTTTTAAAAATTAACCAAAATTAAATATTAACAAAAAGCATGCCAAAATATTTTTTTTAATAAAAAAAGAACTGAGTATTATCAATAATTTAGAATTTTTATTCATCTTGATTAAAATTTGAAAATAGTTTTAAATTTATGTCCATTTCAGATATATGTTAAAACAAGAAATTACTTCAGCTTTAACACGCTTGATGAAAAAACAAGATAAGGTTTCTGTTAATACAATAAGATTAATTTTAGCTGTAATTAAAGATAAAGAAATATCAATGAGATCAAATGGCAGTTCTAATGAAATAACTGATAATGAAATCTTTTTATTACTTAGAAACATGATTAATCAACGTCAAGATAGCATAATTCTTTATAAACAGGGCAAAAGAGAAGAACTTGCAAAGCAAGAAAACAATGAAATAAAAGTAATTGAACAGTTTTTGTCTAAGCAATTAAATAATAATGAAATAGAATCAGCGTGTAAGGAAGCTGTCAGTAATTCAGCAGTTAATGTCCAAGGAGATATTGACAAAATTATGAATGAACTAAAACATAAATTTCTGGGTAGAATTGATATGACAAAAGCTAGAACGCACATTAAAAAACTTTTGAGTGAAAATATAAAATAATTATGAAATTAGGAAGAGAATTAATTGAAGAAATTAAACTCCGTTTGAAAGTATCAGATGTTATATCAAAAAAAGTTAAGTTAAAACCAAGAGGCAAGGAGTTTGTTGGTTTGTCACCTTTTTCTAATGAAAAAACACCATCATTTACTGTTTCAGATGAAAAAGGTTTTTTCCATTGTTTTAGTACTGGAGAACATGGAAGTATTTTTGATTTCATTATGAAAACTGAGAATTTAAATTTTAAAGACGCTGTAAAAAGGTTAGCAAAAGAAGTTGGAATTACCGTTGAGGACTCTTTTTATCAAAAAAAGGATAGTGCCAAAATTAATAAAATAAAAATTTTAAAAACAATTCTACAAGAAGCTTGTAAATGGTATCAAGACAATTTAATAAGAGAATTGAAATGCAATTCATCGATTAGGGATCTATTTATAAAGAGAAACTTTAGCAGTAAAATAATTAGTGATTTTTATCTGGGCCTTGCTCCGAAAGCTAAAGATTCAACTTATAGTTTTCTTAGATCAAAAAATTTTACAACCCAAGATATTTTAGATGCAGGATTAATAATTGTTTCAGAAAGAGATGGAAAAAAATATGATAGATTTAGCAATCGTGTTATTTTCCCTATTTTTGATTATTATTCTAATATTGTTGGTTTTGGTGGAAAAGCAATAAATACTAATCAATTAGCTAAATATATAAATTCTCCTTCAACACTTTTATATAAAAAAGGAGATTTATTATTTGGTTGGGAACAATGTAGAAAAGAATTAAAAAAAATTAGTACCCTATTTATTGTTGAAGGATATACAGATGTTATTTCAATGTATAATATAGGTTTTAAAAATACTCTAGCACCACTTGGAACAGCGCTAACTGAAAAACAACTTTTTAAGTGTTGGCAAATTTTTAACGAACCAACAATATGTATGGATGGAGATGTTGCAGGAACAAAAGCTGCAGAAAGAATATCAGAATTGATATTACCTCATTTAAAACCTGGTTATTCTATTAATTTTGTGAAATTGCCAATAGATGAAGATCCTGATAGTTTAATCTTATCAAAAAAACTGATTAAATTAAATAATTTATTAAAAAACAAAGTTTCATTAATAGATTTTCTTTGGAATAAATTAACCTTTGGGAAAAATTATAATACACCAGAGAAAAAAGCTGCATTGGAAGAAGAAATAGATAGTTTGGTTAGTAAAATAAAAAATTTTAAAGTTAGAAAGAATTACATTAATTTTTTTAAACAAAAGTTCTTTGAAAAATTTAGTTTTAAATTAAATAATAATCTAAAATCAGAAAATAAATTAAATTTGGAGAATAAAAATATCATTGATGCTAACAAAATTATAGAAAGAGTATTAATTGGAAGTGTCATTTTGTTTCCTAATTTATTGAACTTGATTAATAAAAAATTTTTTTCAATTAATTTCGAAACTAATAGTTTTAATGAGATAAAAAGTTTGATTTTAAAATTATATAATTCAAAAAAAACAATTGAAAATTCTTACTTAAGGACTAAATTGTTATCGTCGGGATATCAGGAAATTATAGATAAATTAATTGATAAAACGATATTTGTTCACGCACCTTTTTTAAAAAATCTAAGCAATGATTTTGATAAAATAGTAAAAGGGTGGAGTGAGTATTGGGAGATTTACAATAAAAAAGCTATTTTTAGAGAATTAAGAAAGAAAGCAGATGAATTATTAGATGATTTAAATGAAGAGAATTATTCAAAACTTAAAAATTTACAATCAACTGCAAGGAAAAATTATTTTTAATTTAACCACTTTATGAACAATATATTAATATTGTGTCTTAATTGAAAAATTGAATTATGAAAAAAAAAGATATAAAACAAAACAATAGTAATATTGATACAAAAAAATTATCGATTACAAGCTTAATAAGAAAAGAAAAATATATTGATCAATTTAAAGATCTAGTTTTAGAATCAAAAAAAATTGGGAAAGTTTCTTTCACAAAAATAAAAAAGTTTTTTAATCCAGAAGTTTTAAATACATCTAAATTTGAAATAATTTTAAGTTTTCTGAATAATCAAGGCATTTCACTAAAAAGAAGAAATAGAGGTCCTAATATAGGAAACTCAAATATTGCAAAAAGACAAAAACAACTTGCTAAGAAATTAAAGAACGAAATAAAATCAGGTGATCCAGTTAGAATGTATTTAAAAGAGATGGGATCTGTAGAATTATTAACAAGAGAAGGTGAAGTCAAATTATCGAAAGAAATTGAAGAAGGGAAAAAAAGAATAATTGATTCAATTTACGAATTTCCCCTAACTTATAAATTTTTTGTTAGTTATAGAAAAGATATTGAGGATAAAAAAATTTTAATTAGGCAGATTATCGATTTAGAAAAGTTTTACACGAGATATATTAATAAAAAGATACCAATTTCTTTAGAAGATACAGATTTAAATGCTGAAAGTAAAAATATAGAAATTGATGAAGATAATCAAGTAAAGAATTCAAATAACGAACCAACTAATGAGCCGGAAAATGACTTAAAAAAAAGTAAAGTTACTAAAACAACAAAAAATTTAGATGCTGATGAAGATAATTTTACCATTTCTTTAATGGAAACTAAAATTGAATTAAAAATGTTAAAAATTTTGGAAAATATAGAAAAAAATTATCATAAGGCTAAAAAAGTTTTTAATGAAAAAAGGATATCTTTAAATTTAAAAAAGGATTTATCCAAACAAAAATTAAAAAAATATAATTTTTTTAAAAAAAAATTAGTTTTAAATTTGGAAAAATTATGTTTTAACGAAGAATGCTCCAATCATTTTATCACAAAAATTAATAATTTTAATAAAGAACTTTTTCAACCACAAATTAATTTATTGAAACTTGCACAAGAATCAGGAATTGAAAGAAAAGATTTTATTGAAGACTATTCTTCTAATGAATTAAATCCTTATTGGTCAATTAAACAATCTAGAAAAAATAAAAGTTGGTCAAATTTTTTTAAAAAAAATAAAAAAAAGATTAAAAAATTAAATTCTAAAATTTCAGATATATCAGTTAAAGCTGAAATATCTATATCAGAATTAAAGTATTTGTGTAATGAAATAAGAATTGGTAAAAAACAAGCAGACAAAGCTAAAAAACAAATGATAGAAGCGAACTTAAGATTAGTGATTTCTATTGCAAAAAAATATACAAATAGAGGTTTACAATTTTTAGATTTAATTCAAGAAGGAAACATTGGTTTAATGAAAGCTGTTGACAAGTTTGAATATAAGAGAGGATACAAATTTTCAACGTATGCTACATGGTGGATTAGGCAGGCGATTACACGATCCATTGCTGACCAAGCTAGAACGATTAGAATCCCTGTTCATATGATTGAAACGATTAACAAAATTATAAGAACATCAAGAATTATGTTACATGAAATAGGTAGAGAACCCACACCAGAAGAATTATCCATCAAACTATCCATACCATTAGATAAAATACGTAAAGTTATGAAGATAGCAAGAGAACCTGTTAGCTTTGAAACTCCTGTAGGAGATGAGGATGATAGTTTTTTAGGTGATTTTATTGAAGATAAAAATGCCCCTGTTCCAGGAGATACGGCAATAAATTCAAGTTTAAGAGAAACAACTACAAGAGTTTTATCCAGTCTTACACCGCGAGAAGAACGAGTTTTAAGAATGAGATTTGGAATAGGAGTGAAATCAGATCACACTTTAGAGGAGGTTGGTCAACAATTTTCTGTTACTCGGGAAAGAATTAGACAAATTGAAGCTAAAGCTTTGAGAAAATTAAAACATCCAAGTAGGTCAAGAAAACTCAAAAGTTTCTTAGATAATAACTAGCAAGATTTTTAAAAAAAATATATAGTTAAAATATAATTGGGCCTGTAGTTCAGTTGGTTAGAACACGCCGCTCATAACGGTGATGTCGCAGGTTCGAATCCTGCCGGGCCCATCAGAAAAATTAAGATTTTTCTTTGAGTAATTTTATAAGATTATCTAAATTTCCATCATTATGATCAATAACAGAAACAAATTCAGATCTTTGAGTTACAGCCAAACTAATACCTTCTATTATAATATCTAGAATAACATATCTATCTTTTTTTAAACCCACTCTCCAGTCAACTTTTATTGGTGGGTCATTTGGTCTGTTTAAGGCAGTGTGTACAACAAATAATTTCGAATTTGGTTCATTTTCATAATTTACTAAAGATAATTTTTCCCCTGAATATTCACTAAATCTTGAAGAGTATGTTTTAACCATGTAATTTCTAAATGTTACAAAAAACACTTTTTTTTGATTTGTCGTTGCACTTTTCCAATATTTTCCTAGAACAAATCTAGATATTGATGGTACATCAAAGTTTTCGTCAAATAATTTTCCAAATCGCTTTTCTTTTTCGTTTTGAGTAATCGAATTATCAGTAAGTGCATTTATTGCTTTTTCTGTAGTTGAAATAATATATTGGCCTGGATTATTAATAGCATGAACTAAAAAATAACCGGTATTTTTTTGTAAAAAAAAGGAGCATGTAAGTATTAAGAATAAAAAAAAACTCTTAAATTTCATTTAATTATTTAAATACTGTTGGTAATTAGTTTCAGTGTCTGTTTCTATTTCATCTGCTCTTTTTTGTATATACATAGATCTAATAGATGAATAAAAATCTAAAGAGGTTTTTTCTATTTCTTCTAAGACCCCTAATGTTTCTTGTCTATCATCAACTGCGGTACCAGCAGATTTTACTAAATTTCCCCACAATGGTACTCCAATAAAAATTAATGGATCTGTAAAAATGTCACCTATAAAACCAATAATATCTCTTGATGTTTCAGGACCTTTAAATGGAATTTGTACATAATTACTTTTTTTCCATCCCCACACACCTAAGGTGTCTCCAAAGGATTCCGGTCTTTTTTCTATCCCCATTTTTGAAGCAACGTCAAAAAATCCGCCTAATCCAATTGTTGAATTAACCACAACTCTAGCTACCGTATTAAATGCCCCAATAGGTTTGCCTTGTAGGACATTGTTAATAAAATATTGAGGTGTTTTAAAAAAGTTTTCAATTGCATTTCCTAGTCCTCTTCTAAATGGATCAGGAATAACATCAACATAACCTCTTGTAACGGGTCTAACTACAATTTTATCTAAACCAAGATTAAAATCCCAGACTTGTCGATTAAAACCTTCGATAGGATCGATATCACTTAAATCGGTTGTTTTGCCAATTGTTTTTTCAAGGTCAAAATCAGATTCAACAATTATAGCATCGTCAATTACAATATTTTCTTTATTTTCTGCTGCTAATAGATTGTTAGAAAAAAAAAAGATGAAATTTATAAAAAATAGTATTTTATTAAAAAGGTTCAATTATGTTTTATCCATTAAAAGTATAAATTATAGTATAAATACACGTATGATTTAATTTA
>PTKQ01000070.1 GCA_002937815.1 Alphaproteobacteria bacterium MarineAlpha6_Bin2
TTTTCATCTTTTTTTTCTTTCTTTTCCACTAGATTTTTATCTTCATCATATACTCTTTCAGTAACAAGTTGCTGTTCTTCTTTATTTTCTTGTTCTTTGTTATTTTCTGGTTCTTTTTCTGATTTAGAAAAAAATTTATCTCCAATAAATGAACAATTAGCTAAAAATAAAAAAGTTGATAAACTGAAAATTTTAAAAAAATTCATAGCTTTTAAAACTAGTTATTGCAGTTAAAATTTGCAAGATATTCCTGCGACATTTTAAAATATCTATCAGCAGAAATTTTAAAAAATTCAATTTCTTTAATGCTTAATTTTCTCATAGATTTAGCTGGATTTCCTGACCAAATTTCGCCAGATTTTACTATTTTTCCTTGAGTAAGTAATGAACCAGCAGCAAGCATCGCATTTTTTTTTACTACTGCTCCGTCTAATATTGTAGAGGACATTCCTATCAAGGAACTATCTTCTATATTACAATCGTGAATAACACAATTATGTCCAATTGTGACATTTGAACCTATATATGTTCCAAAACCTTTAGTTGTACAATGTACCATTGTCAAATCTTGTATATTTGTATTTTTACCAATTCTTATTTTTTCCACATCACCTCTAATAACTACGTTAAACCAAATACTAGTTTTAGTGTCAATAATTACATCTCCAACCACAAAAGCACCTGGAGCTATTAATACATTCTTATCAATTTTAGGTTTAATATTCTTATATTGAAAAATGTTTGATGTCATATTCTTAATACCTTAGTTTAAGTTATATATATAAAATACTGTTTTTACTAGTTTTATGGAAAAACTGGATTAAATATTAAACCTTCTTCTTGGTCGAAACCATATTTAATATTCATATTTTGTATAGCTTGCCCTGCAGCGCCCTTTACCAGGTTATCTACAACAGAAATTATAATAATTCTTTTTTTTATTCTATCTTGAAATACATTAAATAAACAATAATTGGTACCTACAACATCATTAATTGATGGTATTTGGTTTGACTTTAAAATTTTTAAAAAAGGAGATATTTCCTTTTGAAAATACCTTTTTACATCATTTATAGTTTTTCCTTTTTCTAATTTAAGATAAATATTTGATAAAATCCCTCTATTTATTGGTATTACTTGAGGAGTGAAACTAATTGTTAATTTTTTATGATTATTGAATTTAGATAAACATGCCTCAATTTCTTGAATATGTTTATGTTTTGCAATTTTGTAAGGTCTAATAGAATTACTAATTTCGCTAAATAAATTTTCTGCAAGATTTTGTTTACCAGCTCCTGAAATCCCTGATTTTGAATCTATAATTATATCAGAACTTTGAATTAATTTATTTAAAAGTAAAGGGATTAAAGGTGAAAGTATTGAGGTTGCATAACAACCAGGATTAGAAATTTTAGTGCCATATGCATGTTCTTTATCCAGTTCTAAAAAATTTTGCCAATTATCCGCAAGACCATACTTCCATGTCGAATCTGAAGATTTTAAGCTAGATAAAGAGTTAACTCTAAAATCATTTGACAGATCAATAATAACAATACTTTTAGGAATTTTTTTAACTATTCTTTTACTTTCCCCACTAGGTAAACATAAAAAAATAACATCTATATTCTTCCAATTTACTTCTTTAAACTTTATTAGTTTTGGATAATTTACAGAATTTAATCCAGGATAAAGTTCTGATATATTTTTTCCATAATTAGAAGTTGAAATTAAATATTTAATTTCAGCTTTTTTATGGAAATTTAATAATCTTATTAACTCCAAACCTGTATAACCTGTTGCGCCAAAAATTGCTACATTAATTCTAAATTTCATAATAAATTATTAAAATTTAATCTGATATATGGTGCTTTTAGAAAAATTTAAGGAATTTTTTAAAAAAAAATATAAAAATTTAGCGTTTTGAGAATTGAAAACTTTTTCTTGCTTTTTTTCTACCGTATTTTTTTCTCTCTACAACCCTGCTATCTCTTGTCAAATAACCTTTTTGTTTTAATGGTGATCTAAACTGAGTATCAACAGCAATAAGAGCTTTGGCAATAGCTAATCTTAGAGCCCCTGCTTGCCCTGAAAGCCCTCCTCCTCTGACTGAAGCAGTAACATCAAATTTATTATCTTTAACAACATCAAATGGCTGTTTAATTATCATGTTTAAAAAAGATCTTTTGGAATATTCCTCTAAATCTTTTTTATTTATCAATATTTTGCCTGAACCAGATTTACTAAGCCAAACTTTTGCAATAGAGTTTTTTCTTTTACCTGTTGCATAAAATTTTTCTTCTTGCAATTTCTTTTTATTATTTTCTAATTCTTCTTTTTTTAATTCACTCATTTAATTTAAACTTAATTGTCTTGGATTTTGTCCCGCATGTGGGTGTTCTGTATTAGGATAAATATATAAATTTTTTAATTGTTGTCTACCTAACGGTCCTTTTTTTAGCATATTTTTAACAGAATTTCTCAAAAGACTTGTTGAATTTTTACTTCCCAAAATCTCTTTAATTGTTTTATTTTTTATACCTCCAGGATATCCAGTGTGCCAAAATTTTTTTTTATTTAATTTATCTCCAGTCAAAATAACTTTTTTTGCATTTATTATAACTATTTTATCTCCACAAAGATTGTTATCAGTATACGAAATTTTATGTTTTCCCATCAATCTCGTTGCTAAAAAAGACGAAAGTCTTCCTAAAATAAGGTTTTTAGCATCAACTATAAACCATTCTGATACTAATTTATTATTATCACTAGCAGTATTATTTCTATTTATCATTTTTTTTAAAAGGAGTATCGCATAATAAATTTAAGTGTCAATTTATTTTGAAATTCTTTTTAAATTATTTAGTCTCATTAATAACCCATTGAATATATTTCTTATTTGTTTTTTTAATTTCATAAACAAGCACTGAAGGACATTCATAAGGATGGTTTTTTTCGATATATTTAATAAGTGGCTGAATTTTGTTATAACTAGTTTTAAAACTTAATTCGATTTCTTCTTCCTTGGATATTTTATTTTTCCACCAAAAAAAAGATTGGATTTTGTCATTAATATTTACACATGCAGCTAATCTTTTATCTAGTATTATTTTAGCAATTTTTTTTGCTTTATTTAATTCAGGCAAGAAAGTATTTACTATATAAATTTTCATTTTTTTAGTAAATTTTTAATTTCTTGTAATTCTTTAGTTATTTCTCTGCAAAATTCTTTTATTTTTTTATTATCTTTTAAATCTGGAATATCTTCAATTTTAGGCCTTTGTGAACTTGATCCTTTTAGTAATAAAGGATTTGTATTTTTTATTAATTTATTAATTTTTTGATTACCAAATATCTTTTGTACCCCTTTAATACTTATGCAATCATCATAAAGTAAAGATTTTATGTATCTAATTAGTTCAATATCAGCTTTCCTATAATATCTGTGATTTCCAGATAATTTTAATGGTGATAATTGAACAAATTTGCTTTCCCAGAATCTTAAAACATGCTGTGGTAAGTTAAATTCTTTTGATACCACAGTAATTGTTTTAAATTTTGGATTAGATTTCAAAGCTCTAATATTTAATATTAGATACAATAAATAAATATTTGATATAAGTAAATAATTTTATTTATTAATTCTTAATTA
>PTKQ01000071.1 GCA_002937815.1 Alphaproteobacteria bacterium MarineAlpha6_Bin2
AAATGGAGTTTAAACTTTAAAAAAATAAAAAAAAAAAAGAATTTTTAAATTATTTAAAAAAACAAATTCCAAAAGATGCTTTTGCAGAATTTAAAAACTTAAAAAAGAATTTTCAAAAGAAATTGGAACCAATTTCTACTAGACAAGCATCAAATTTAACTATTGCAGCTCTAGCAAATAAAATTCCTAATTTAATAGGTGGTTCTGCAGATTTAACTGTATCAAATCTCACAAAGTCTGATACTCAAAAAATTTTTAATAGAAAAAATCCACTAGGTACGTATATTTATTTTGGAGTTAGGGAACATACAATGGTAGCATCTTTAACTGGAATGTCTTTACATGGAGGAATTATTCCCTATGGAGGAACTTTTTTAATATTCACTGATTATTGTCGACCAGCCATTAGACTTGCTTCAATAATGAAACAACAAATAATTTATGTAATGACTCATGACTCTATAGGTCTTGGAGAAGACGGTCCTACTCATCAACCTATAGAACAACTTGCAAGTTTAAGAGCTATTCCAAATTTAAATGTGTTTAGACCAGCTGACCCTATTGAAACTCTTGAATGTTGGGAAGTAGCGTTAAACCAAAATAAACCATCAATTATCTCTTTGACAAGACAAAATATACCTACAATAAGAAATGATGATTTATCAAAAAACTTATCAAAACAAGGTGCATATATATTGTCTGAAACAAAAAAAGGCAAAAGAGATTTAACAATCTTAGCTACTGGTTCTGAAGTATCAATAGCTATAAAAGCAAAGGAAATATTGGAGAAAAAAGGTGTAAAAGTTGTTGTGGTATCGATGCCTTGTTGGGAAATTTTTGATAAAAAATCTGAAAAGTATAAAGAAAATATGTTAGGTCCTTTAAATATTAGAATTGCAATTGAAGCGGCATCAAAATTTGGATGGTCAAAATATTTAAAAAATGATAAATGTATTTTAGGAATGGAAAATTTTGGTGCATCTGCACCAAGTGAAGATTTATTTAATCATTTTGGTCTTAATGCAAAAGAACTTGCAGATTTGGGAAGTAAGATAATATTAAAAAAAAAATAAAAATAAAAAAATGGTGAATTTAGCAATTAATGGTTTTGGACGCATTGGAAGATTGTTTTTAAGAGCATTAATCGAAAGCAAATATTCAAATAATTTAAAAGTAAAAATTATCAATGATTTAGCAGATTTGGAATCTAATGTTCATTTATTTAAATATGATTCAATTCATGGAACATTTAATAAAAAAATAAAAAAATCAAAAAATTCTTTTGATATAGGTCAAGGGCCTATAAAAATAATATCAGAAAATAATCCTTCTAAATTACCGTGGAATAAAAATAATATAGATATTGTTATTGAATGTACTGGAATTTTAACTGCAAAAAAAGAGTCTTTAAAACACATCGAAGCAGGAGCAAAAAGAGTTATTATATCCGCTCCTTCTGATGATCCAGATAAAACTGTGGTTTATGGTGTAAATCATAAAGAAATTAAAGATAATGATAAAATAATTTCCAATGCTTCTTGTACAACAAATTGTCTAGCGCCTATTGCAAACATATTAAATAAAGGGTTAGGAATTAATGAAGGACATATGACGACTATTCATTCTTTTACCGGAGATCAAAGTATTGTAGACACCTTTCATAAAAGTGATTTAAGGAGAGCAAGGTCTGCATCTTTATCATTAATTCCAACTAATACAGGAGCAGCCAAAGCTATTGGATTGGTAATCCCCTCATTAGAAGGTAAACTTGATGGTACTGCAATTAGAGTTCCAACAGCAAATGTTAGTTTAATTGATTTTGTTTTTAATTCTAAAATAGATACATCAGAAAAAGAAATTAATCGAATATGTATTGATGCAGCAAATCGTGAACTTAAAGATATTTTAAGTATAACAAATGAACCTTTGGTTTCAGTAGATTTTAATCATTCATCTTTTAGTTCTAACTTTGATACAACTCAAACAAAAGTAATTAACAAAAAATTATGTCGTGTTCTATCTTGGTATGACAATGAATGGGGCTTTGCGAGTAGATTAGTAGACCTAGCAAAATATATTGCTTAAAAAAAACCAATTTTTGATGAACAAATCAACAAAATCAAAGGTAATTGTTGTTTATAATTATAGTCATGTAATTTTCGCAATGAAAGCTGCATCAAAATTAAAAAAAAATATAATTATTGCAAGTCCCCCAAATGCTGCAACGTACATGGGTCCTTTGTACTTTAAAAAATTATTAAAAAAAGGAAGATTGCTATTTCCAAATGTTAAATATGTTGAAATATTAGATTGTGGAAACGATACTGGTCTTGCTCTTGAAGCAATACATTATGGAATTAATCGTATTAAAATCAAATGCAATAAAACTGTTCTAGAAAAAATTAAAAATATTTGTAAAAAAAAAGGCCTGGTTATAAATAATATTAGCAAAAAAAATTTGGACTTAAAATATGTTGAAGATGTATATAGTGAATGTTTAAAATGGTTAAATAATTAGAATATGGAAGATATAGAAAATATTGCAAAAAAAATTGTTGAGGATGGTAAGGGTATTTTGGCAGCCGATGAAAGTACCAATACTATAAAAAAAAGGTTTGATTCAATAAATGTTGTTTCAACAGAAAACACAAGATGTCAATATAGAGAAATTTTATTTTCCAGTAAGAATATTTCTCAATTTATATCTGGAGTTATTTTATTTGAAGAAACTTTTTTTCAAAAAAATAAGCAGGGAAAACCATTAACGGAAATACTTGAAAATGTTAATTGTTTTTCAGGTATAAAAGTCGATCAAGGATTAGAGCAATTTCAAGATAGTCCAGATGAATCATTTACTAAAGGTATAGAAACATTGAATGAACGTTTAAAGCTATTTGTTGAAAATGGTGCTAAATTTACTAAATGGAGAGCTGTTATCAATATTGCTGAAAATATACCTACAATTGAATGTATTAAAAAAAATGCCGAGCTATTAGCTGAATATGCGCTTATAAGTCAAAAAAATAATTTAGTTCCAATAGTTGAACCAGAAGTAATAATGGAAGGAAAACACAATTTGAAGAAATGTTACGAGATTACAAAAAAAACACTTCAAGAAGTCTTTAATTGCCTAAAAAATAAAAATATCAATTTGCGTGGAATGCTAGTTAAACCAAACACAATAGTGCCAGGAAATGAAAGTGGAGAAAAATTGGATATAAAAAAATCGGCTGTAAAAACTCTTCAATGTTTAAAAGAAACCGTGCCTAGAGAAGTGCCTGGTATTTTATTTTTGTCAGGAGGATTATCTAGCCTGAACGCCACAATGATCTTAAATGAAATTAACAAATTAGAAAAAACACCTTGGAAACTTTCTTTTTCATATGGAAGAGCTCTTCAAGAACATGCACTTAAAGAATGGATAGGTAAAAATGAAAATAAAGGGACTACTCAAAAAATTTTTTTACATCGTGCAAAAATGAATTCTATGGCTTGTTTAGGTAAATGGGAAAAAAGTTTAGAGCAAGATATGTAAACTTATAAACAAGTAATGAATAATCTTTTT
>PTKQ01000072.1 GCA_002937815.1 Alphaproteobacteria bacterium MarineAlpha6_Bin2
AAAAATATTTTAACTTTTATACCTTATGCCTAAAGATAATTCTTCCTTTAGTTAGATCATAAGGAGTCATTTCTACATCCACTTTATCTCCAACAAGAATTCTTATTCTGTTTTTTCTAATTCTTCCTGAAGTGTGTGCAAGGACTTCATGATTATTTTCAAGTTTAACTTTAAACATTGCATTAGGTAAAAGTTCAGTCACAACAGCTGTGAATTTTAAAGCTTCTTCTTTAATCATTAAATTTTATTCCTCATATAAATAGATAAAGCATGTCCATATAAACCTTCAGCTTCAGCTAATTTTATCGCCTGATTAGAAACTAATTTCAAGCTTTTTTTATTACATTTTGTAAAGGTCGTTTTTTTTAAAAAATCCATAACATCTAAACCTGATGAAAATCTAGCAGTACTACCGGTTGGTAATACATGATTTGGTCCAGCAACATAATCTCCTATTGCCTCTGGTGTATATCTCCCCAAAAATACTGAGCCGGCATTTTTAATCTTTTCAAAAAAATTATCTGGTTTATCGATAGCTAATTCTAAATGCTCTGGTGATAACTGATTAATAATTTTATGAACATTAGAAAAATTTTTTACAATAATTATGTTGCCATTCTTTTTCCAACTACTTGATGCTATTTTTGATCTTGGTAAAATTTTTAAAATTGAATCAATAGATTTAAGAACTTTTTTTGCAAATAATGAATCATTAGTTATTAATGTTGATCTTGAGTTAATGTCATGTTCTGCCTGTGATAAAAGATCAGCTGCAATCCAATCTGAATTATTCTTGTTATCAGCAACAATTAATATTTCTGAAGGACCTGCTAACATATCAATTCCAACATAGCCAAAAAGTTTTTTTTTTGCAGTTGTAACATAAATATTTCCAGGACCAACAATCTTATCAACTGGGGTTATTGACTCTGTTCCCCAAGCTAATGCAGCTATAGAATGTGCACCTCCAATTCTAAATATTTCATCTACCATACCAATTTGTGCGGCTTTTGCTATAATTGGATTTAAATTTTTATTTTTCTGTGGAACAACCATTGCTATCCTTTTTACACCTGCAATTTTAGCAGGAATTGAGTTCATAAGTATTGAACTAGGGTAAATAGCTGTACCACCTGGTATATAAATACCTATTGATGATATTGGTAACCATCTAGATCCAACTAATACTCCTTTTTCATCCGTAAATTTATAATTTTTAGGTAATTGATATTTGTGAAATTTTTTTATTCTAGCGGCTGCAAAAATTAATGCTTTTTCAATATTTTTAGGACACTTTTTTGCAAATTTGTTAATCTCACTCACTTCAATTTTAATTTCATTTTTTTTTATAATACATTTATCAAATTTTTTTGCAAAATATATAAGTGCATTGTCACCATTTTTTTTCACTTTTTGCAAAATTTGATCAACTTCTTTTTCAATTTTTACATTAATTTTTGTATTCTGATCAATTACTTTATTGATAAATCTTTTTACATTTAACTCGCTAGAAATTAATTTTTTAATCATTATTTTTTCTTTCAAAAAATTTAACTATTGTGTTTAAATCATCTGATTGAGTTTTTAATGAAACTCGATTTACAATTAATTTAGATGATATATCAGCAATTTTTTCTACAATTTCAAGGTTATTTTCTTTCAAAGTTTTTCCTGTGGAAACTAAGTCAACAATCATTTCTGCAATACCTAATTTAGGGGCTATTTCAATTGCTCCATTTAATTTAATACATTCTATTTGAGTTCCTTTCTCCTCAAAAAATCTTTGAGTTGCTAAAGGATACTTTGTAGCAATTTTTATACGACTACTTGAGGATTCAAAGACATTTTCTTTTTCTTTTTGTTTTGCTAATACCAAAGAACAATTGCCAATATTTAAATCAAGAGGTGTATAAAGTTCTTCATAATCTACTTCCATTAAAATATCGCTTCCAACTATTCCTAAATCAGCTCCTCCAAAAGCTACTATTGTAGGAACATCAAAATTTCTAACTTTTGTTAAAAAAAAATTTTTAATATTTGTTGTAAATAAAAGTTTTCTACTTGTATCTTTGTAAAAATCACTTTCAGGCTTCATACCCAATGATTCAATTAATAGAATTATTTCTTTTTTTATTCGACCTTTTGGTATAGCTAATATTTTTTTTGACTTTATTTTCATATTTTTATTCTTTTTATCATTGCACCGCATTGTCTTAAATTCTCAACTATATTTTGATAGCCTCTATAAATATGATATACACGTCCAATATTTGTTTCTTCTTCTGCTGCTAATCCAGCAAGAATTAAAGAGACTGATGCTCTTAAATCAGTAGCCATAACTTCTGCTCCTTTAAGTTTTTTAACGCCTTCAACAATTGCTAAATTACCTTTCAATTTTATATTCGCTCCCATTCTTATTAGTTCTGGAACATGCATAAAACGATTTTCAAAAATATTTTCAGTAATAAGAGATACTCCGTTTGCGATAGACATTACAGCCATTAATTGGGCTTGTAAATCTGTTGGAAAACCAGGATATGGTTCTGTGGTTACTTCTACTGGATATAAAATATTTGAATTTCTCTTAAAAATAATACTTTTATCAGTAACAAAATATTTTATTCCTATAGACTCTAAAACATTTAAAAAAGAATTTAAAAATTCTTTTTTTGCACCTAAAAGTTCAATCTCCCCTCCAGTTATCGCAGTAGCAAGAGCATAAGTGCCAGTTTCAATCCTATCATACATAACATGGTAGGCAGACTCTTTTAAACTAGATACGCCCTGAATAACAATTTTATTGGTACCTAAACCATCAATTTTTGCACCCATCGATTTAAGACAATTACCAAGATCTATTATTTCAGGCTCTTTTGCTGGATTTACTATTTCAGTAATACCTTTAGCTAAAACTGAAGCCATCAATGTATTGGCGGTTGCGCCAACTGATATTTTTGGAAAAACAATTTTATTTCCTCTTAATCCTTTAGGCGCACTAGCATAAATATATCCATCTTCAATTGAAACTACAGCGCCTAATTTTTCTAAAGATTTTAAATGAATATCAACAGGTCTTGTTCCAATCGCACAACCGCCAGGCAATGAAACAATGGCTTTTCCTGTTCTAGCTAATAAAGGACCTAAAACTAATATGGATGCCCTCATTTTTTTAACTAAATCATAAGGAGCTTTATTATTTACTATGTTCTTTGCCTGTAAAATTAATTTTTGTGATCTTAAAGATTTATTAATATTTGAAATATTTACACCTAAAGATGAAAGTAATTCTAGAAAAAAGAATGTATCAGTTAATTTTGGAACTCCTTTAATAGTTAACTTCTTATCAGTTAACAAACTACATGATAAAATCGGTAATGAAGAATTTTTAGACCCACTAACTCGAATTTTACCAAAAAGTGGTTTACCACCACTTATACTTATTTTTTCCATTATATTTAGATAGTAATTAATTAGAGTTTTGGCAATGTAACGCCTTTTTGCCCTTGATATTTTCCTTTTCTATCCGCAT
>PTKQ01000073.1 GCA_002937815.1 Alphaproteobacteria bacterium MarineAlpha6_Bin2
TTATTAAAAAAACTTATTATTTTTTTTACTTCTTTAACTGTTTCTGGACCTATACCATCACCTGGCAATATTAATAATTTTATTTCATCCATTTTATCTATCTAACCAAGGAAATTTTTTTTTTAAATTAGATTCAAATTTACTAATAAGACTATCTTTATTTAATGTTAATGTAATGTCATCTGCGCCTTCTAATAAACATTTTTTTCTATAAGGATCTATTTTAAATTTTAAAAACTCATCATAAGCTATTGTTATAATTTGTTTTTCCAAATTTACATTAAGTATAGAAGTTTTTTCAAAAGATATTTTTTTTACAATTTTATCTATATAAGATTGATCCAAAATTATTGGCAATATTCCGTTTTTAAAACAATTATTATAAAAAATATCTGCAAACTCAGAACCTATTAAACATTTAATACCAAAATCACTCAATGCCCAAACAGCATGTTCTCTTGAAGAACCGCATCCAAAATTTTTACCTGTAACTAAAATTGTCGATTTTTTATAACGATCTTGATTTAAAATGAATTCTTTTTTTGGAGAGCCATCTTCGTTGTAACGGATATAAGAAAACAAATGTTTTCCAAGACCCAATCTGCTAATAGTTTTTAAATGTTCTGCTGGAATTATTAAATCTGTATCAACATTAATTCTAGTAAAAGGCGCTGCAACACCTGAAAGTTTTGTGAATTTTTCCATTTTAAAAAAAATTAAATTAATTCTCTTACATCGATTAAATGTCCAGCAACAGCTGCTGCTGCAGCCATAATAGGACTCATGAGATGTGATCTGCCACCTTTGCCTTGTCTCCCTTCAAAATTTCTATTTGAAGTTGATGCACATCTTTCGCCAGGTTTTAATTTATCAGCATTCATCGCAAGACACATTGAACATCCTGAATCTCTCCATTCAAATCCAGCATCTTTAAAAATTTTATCTAGACCTTCTTTTTCAGCTTGTTGTTTCACAAGTCCTGATCCCGGAACAACCATAGCTTTTGTTTTCACAGATTTTCCTTTAACAATTTTTGCTGCTGCTCTCAAATCTTCGATTCTAGAATTTGTGCATGAACCAATAAAGACTTGATCAATCTTTATATCTTCTAATTTGGTTCCAGGCTTAAGATCCATGTATTCAAGAGATTTTTCCATTCCATTTTTTCTATTTATATCACTTTCAGTATTAGGGTCGGGAACTTTTCCTTTTATAGAAACAACATCTTGGGGGGATGTTCCCCATGTTACTTGTGGATCTAATTTATCAACTTTTAAAATTTTTTCTTTATCATATTTAGCTCCTTTATCACTTGGTAAATCCTTCCAAAAATTAATAGCTTTGTCCCAGTTTTTTTTTGGAGCACGTGGTCTATTTTTGATATAATTAAATGTTATTTCATCTGGTGCTATTAAACCTGCTCTAGCTCCCGCTTCAATTGACATATTGCAAATCGTCATTCGACCTTCCATTGACAGATTTTGAATTACTGCTCCAGAATATTCTATAACATGGCCTGTACCACCAGCTGCACCAATTTTACCTATTATACCAAGAATTAAATCTTTTGCAGTTACCCCAAAAGGCATATTACCTTCTAAATTTATTCTCATATTTTTAGCAGGATTTTGTATTAATGTTTGAGTAGCTAAAACATGTTCTACTTCAGATGTTCCTATTCCGAATGCCAATGCGCCGAATGCTCCATGTGTTGAAGTGTGACTGTCCCCACAAACTATAGTCATTCCCGGCTGAGTCAGGCCTTGCTCTGGTCCTATAATATGAACAATGCCTTGTCTCACATCATTTATTGGGAAAAATTCTATTCCAAAGTCCTTAGTATTTTTCTCAAGCATTTCTAATTGTATTTTTGATAATTCATCTTCTATATTATCCCTATTTAGGGTTGGGACATTATGATCCGGTACAGCTAATGTTTTTTGTGGTTGTCTTACTTTTCTTTTTAATAGTCTTAAACCTTCAAAAGCTTGTGGACTGGTGACTTCATGAACTAAATGTAAATCAATATAAAGAAGCTGGTTATCGTCATCTTTATTGCCCACAAGATGATTATTCCATATTTTATCAAACAAAGTTTTGGGAGATTGGTTTTGTGACATTTGAAAATAAAAATTATTTATTTTTTTATTTCTCCTTGATTTTCTTTTTTAGATTTTTTTGTACTTTTTTCATTTTTTTCTTTTTCTTTTTTTTGTTCTTCGTTTTTTTTTTCTAATTTATTGTTATCTATTTTATCTTTATTAATATTATTTTCAGCGTCTTTCTTTTCCGCAGTTTTATCTTCTGTAATTTTAGACTTTCTACCTGATAGATTTCTTAAATAATACAGCTTTGCTCTTCTCACCCTTCCTTTTGTCTTTATTTCTATTCTTGCCACATTAGGAGAATATAAAGGAAAAACTCTTTCTACACCCTCACCATATGAAATTTTTCTGACTGTAAAAGAAGAATTTATGCCTGCATTCTTTTTTGCAATACATACGCCTTCAAATGCTTGCGTTCTTTCTCTCTTTCTTTCAATAATTTTGACATAAACAGTAACTGTATCTCCTGAATTAAAATTAGGAATTTTTTTAAGACCCTTTAACTTTTCTAAATGTCTGTTTTCAAATTTTTTTAGTTTATTCATAATAAATATCTTAAATTTTATACCTTTTTTATCATTTTTTAAATAAGTCCGGTCTTTTTAATTTAGTAATTTCAAAAGATTTTTTTTTTCTCCATTCTTCAATTTTTTGATGGTTACCAGATAACAAAATTTCAGGAACCTTTCTTCCCTTCCAATTACTAGGTTTTGTATATTGTGGATACTCAAGTAAATTATTTTCAAATGTTTCATGTTTTAAAGTTTCCGAAGATCCTACTACTCCAGGGAGCAATCTGATACACGAATCTAATAAACTCATAGCTGCGATTTCGCCTCCAGATAAAACAAAATCTCCTATGCTTAATTCTTCCATACTCCAATTTTCTATAACTCTTTGATCAATTCCTTCATATTTTCCACATAATAAAATTAAATTATCTTTTTTTACCAACTCTTTTATTTTTTTTTGATTTATTTTTTTACCTTTTGGTGTCAAATAAATTAATGAATATTGTTTAATTTTTTTAGTAACTTTTTTTAAGGCGTTATCTATAACTTCACTTTTAATAATCATACCTGGGCCACCACCATAAGGCTTGTCATCAACGCTTTTTGGACCATTTTCTGCAAAATCTCTAAGATCAACTAAATTCAAAGACCAGATTTTTTCTTTTAAAGCTTTACCTACAAGAGAAAAGTTTAGAGGTCCAGGAAACATTTCCGGAAATAATGTTAATATGTTGACTGACCAATGTTTTGTTGTACTTTTCATGGAAAAACTTTCTAATATTCATATTAATATATTTTTTAATATAGTTCTTTTATCAAAAAATTCTCTATATTAAAGGTTTTTTTTTAACTAAGTTCTAATCCTGTTAT
>PTKQ01000074.1 GCA_002937815.1 Alphaproteobacteria bacterium MarineAlpha6_Bin2
TTATTGAATTGCCCTCTCTATATCTAAGTAGCTTCATTTATAATGTCCATCCTCCGTCTATAACATGAAAGCCGCCAGTAACAAATTCTGACTCATCACTTGCCAGATAAGTGGCCAATGAGGCAATTTCTTCTGGTCGACCTAAGCGGCCCATTGCCTGCCTATTAATAAAATCTTTTTTTGCTTGCTTAGGATTATTTGCCTTTGCAACTCTTTCTTCCCAAGAAGGTGAGTGAACTGTGCCAGGCAAAATTGCATTACACCGTATACCCTGTTTTACATAATCAACAGCTATTGATTTTACAAATCCATTCAAGGCAGCTTTAGTTGTCCCGTATATAAATCGATATGGAGCACCTTTAACATTTGAGGCCGCAGATGATACTATAATTATACTACCTTTTTTCTTTTTCAACAATGTTGGTAAAAAATATGATGTCATTAAATACGCTGAAAATACATTTATTTTCATTGAATGATTAAATTCTTCAACTGAACAATCCTGAATTGTTCCATGATGAACAATTCCAACGGCATGAAAAAGTACATCAATATCTTTTATTTCATTAGATAAGTTTTCTACTTCGTTTTCTTTAGATACATCTGTTTTTTTTATTTCAATGTTTGTGTTTTCTTTATGTAAATTTTGAAGGGTTGAAACATTAATATCTACAGCAATTACTCTTGCACCTTCATTTGCAAATGCAAGTGCCGTTGCCTTACCAATTCCTTGCCCAGCAGCACTAACAATAATTGTTTTATTTTTTAATCTCATCTCAGTTTAATTCTTTTTCCAGTATTTTCCATGAGGATTCAAATATTTATTAACAGATTCTTGTTTCATTTCAATAGAATACCCATGATTAAACAGTGGTACGTAATCATCATTTTTAATTATACATGGATATTTAAAATGTTCATAGTGATAAAAAAAATTATATAAGAAGATAAATAAAATTCAAACAATGAACATATTAATAACAGGTGGGGCAGGATACATTGGAAGCCATGTGTGTTTGAACTTATTGGATAAGGGTCACAATGTAACAGTAATTGATGATCTGAGTATCGGACATGAAAAATTAATTCCAAAGAAAACAGAATTTATTAAAGCAAATATAAACGATACAGAAACACTCAATAAACTTTTCCAAAAAAAATCATTTGATGCTTTAATGCATTTGGCTGGATTTATCCAAGTTGAGGAATCTGTAAAATATCCTGATAAATACTTTAACAATAATACAAAGAATGCAGCAATTCTATTTGAAAATTGTTCAAACAACGGCCTTAAGAATATTATTTTCGCCTCTACAGCTGCAGTTTATGGCAACCCAAATAAAAAAACTATTAAAGAGGGTACTGATTTAAATCCACTGAATCCTTACGGGGAATCAAAAGTTCAAACAGAAAATAAACTAATACAAATGCAAAAAGAAAATAAAATTAATTACTTAATACTTCGTTATTTTAATGTTGCAGGAGCTGATCCAAAATTGAGAAGCGGTTTGATTTCAAAAAAGACAACACATCTAATTAAAATTATAACTGAAGCCGTTGTGGGAAAAAGAGATTCAGTTACTATTTTTGGTAATGACTATAATACACCTGATGGAACTGCAATTCGTGATTACATTCATGTATCCGATTTAGCTGATATACATGTAAAATCTCTAGAATATCTTCTAGAAAAAAAACAATCTATAATAATGAATTGCGGATATGGTAAAGGTTACTCTGTAAAACAAGTCTTAGATGCAATGAATAAGATTTGTAATAGAAAAATAAAAATAGAATATGGCAATAGAAGGTCAGGGGATACAGTATCACTTGTATCAGATACTAGTAAGCTTAAGAAGACCATCAAATGGACACCGAATTATAACAATTTAGAAACAATATTAGACACTGCAATTAAATGGGAAGTAAAATTACAAAAAGAAAAAATATTATAAAAGAATTTTTAAACGAAATGACAACAATAATCTTCTATTGTTTAGCATAGAAGAGCATAAAGAAAACAATTTAGAAGAACTTGAAATAACTAATCCGCCCAGTCCGCATATGCGCTGGCATCCTTTTCGTGAGGAATGGGTTGCCTATTCTGCTGGAAGAGAAAAAAGAACTTATTTTCCTCCAAAAGAATATTGTCCTTTTTGTCCTTCTGGAAATTTAAATTATACAACAGAAATTCCCTTTAAGCATTTTGATATTGTAGTTTTGCCAAACAGATGGCCAAGTTTTATTACTCATAATGATAAAATAATTAACTTAGATGAACTAGAAATTAGACACTCAAAAGGACAATGCGAAGTTGTTATTTATTCGGCTAATCACAAGGATACACTGGCAGATATGCCAATAGAACAAATTGAGTTACTCATCCATACTTGGAATGATCGCTACAAAGAATTATCAATAAGAAAAGATATTGAATATGTAATGCCATTTGAAAACCGAGGGGAAGAATGCGGGGTTACCCTTCACCATCCTCACGGGCAAATATATTGTTATCCATTCATACCGCCTATCATAAAAAAAGAAATCAAAGTATTTAAAGAAAAAAATTACCTTTTATCCATCATGGATAGCTTAGAAAAAAAATACTATGTTTACCAGGATGATCATATGATTGCAGCCGTGCCTCCCTTTGCTCGATATGCATATGAAATCTGGATCATACCAAAAGCAAGAGTTGCTGGTCCTTGGGAATTTAATGATGATCAACTTCATTCATTTTCTCTTTGTTTACAAAAAGTTGTTAAGGGATATGACAAGTTTCTTAAGAAAAAATGCCCTTATATTATGGGTTTGCATGCTGCCCCTACTCTTAACGATAAGACATTTCACTTTCATGTAGAATTTTATCCTCCACTAAGATCAGATGATAATCCAAAAATACTTGCTGGATCAGAGTCGATGGCTGGTGTATTTGTTATGGATGTATTGCCAGAAGACACGGCTGCTATATTAAGAAAGCATATTAATTTATGATAATTGAAGAGAAGATAAACTTTTACAAAGACAGTCTTGGTTGTTTTGAAGAAACATTGGACAAGTACAGATACCTTCTAGATCAAGGGAAAAAATCAAAACCTTTCCCTGAAGAATATAGAAAAGATAATTTTAAAGTATCAGGCTGCCAGTCACAAGTTTGGTTAGTTCCTGAATTTAAGGATAACTTATTGAATTTTTACAGTGATTCTGATGCTTTTATTTCAAAAGGAATGATTACAATATTAATTGATATATATGGGAACAATACTCCCCAAGATATTGTAAATTCAGATTTTGAATTTGTAAAAACATTGCAACTGGACACATTACTAACACAAGGTAGAACGAACGGTGTATATGCCATGCTTAATAAAGTAAAAGAATATGCGAAAGTATTCTTAAAATAAAAGATAAATTTTTATCATAATTTTTCATCTGGTTTCACATGCTTTGTTAATTTAAAATTTTGATTTGGTATTCTCTCGC
>PTKQ01000075.1 GCA_002937815.1 Alphaproteobacteria bacterium MarineAlpha6_Bin2
AGTTCAGCAACCAAAAAATCCGTTTTGGGCATGAATCCGCTTGCCTTTCTATTATTCAATCTTATTCAGCTTATAAACGCTTGGCTTTAGTGATTATAACTTTTTCTAAATTATTATTAAAAGAACTGCTCATATATACTTTTACCCATTGACCGTTAACATTGTTTTCTTTATCAGCAACAATTCTGATATTTTCATCAAGCATCTCTAAACCTAAGATATAGATTGTAATTCTAAATCTAGTATTAGGATTTTTGTTTGAAATTATCCATTCTGTTGAAATAAATCCTTCTTTAAGATTGGTTTCAACATTTGGATATTTTGATAAAAAAGATAGAGAGCTTTTCCACAAAGGTTCATTTACGCTATATTTTTCAAATTCATTTTTTGATTTTCCAAACCCAAAAATATTTAATTTACTACAGTTTGAAAGAAACATACATGATATAAGAATTATAAATATTTTTTTCATTAATATCCTCTTTGAAATGCAAAACCGATAATTCCTGACTTTTTTAAGGATTGTATATTTTTTAAATTAATTCCGCCCAAAGCATATATTGGTATTTTGCTTTGATGCACCCATTGAATTAATTTGTTTACTCCTAATTGTGTGTTATTTGGATGACTTTTTGTTGAAAAAACAGGTGATAATAAAAATGCATCAATTTTATGTTCTGAAACTTTGAATAATGTTTTTTTCTTATGAGCTGCAGCAGTAACTAACCATTTAAACTTTTGTTTCCATATTTTAAAGTTTTTCCAATTAATTTTACTTTGATTGTAAATCATATATTCTGGTAGGTGAACACCATCTGCATTTATCTCCTTTGCCATTTTTACATCGGATGAAATTAATAGTTTTAATCTTTTTATCTTACAAAATTTTAAAAGCTCTATTGCAATTTTTTTTCTATCTTTTATTTTATAAGATCGTAATAAAATAGCAGATCCTTTTGGTATTTTTAATAACTCAAATTTTTTTTTAATAAATTTCTTCTCATTAAAAATAATTATCACTTTTGGTAATTTTTTTTTTTTATTTTGAAGCTGTAATTTATTACTAAAGTTTAAGAGTTTGTTAATATCTGTATGTGGATAATTTAATTCCATTTATAATAATTGTAATAAAAAATATGGAAAATCAAAAAGTTTTAGAAAATATTAATTTAGTCAAACAAGAAGTTATAACGGCTTGTACTAATTCTATTAATGCAAAATTAAAAAGAATTGACAATGTTAAAATTATTGCAGTGACAAAACGCCAACCTTTAGAACGCATTATTGCTGCCTTAAACGCTGGACACAAAGTTTATGGCGAAAACCAAGTACAAGAATCTTTAAGAAAATGGCCCAACTTAAAAAAAAAATATAAAAACATTGAGTTACATTTATTGGGCCCGTTACAAAGTAATAAAGCTAAAGAAGCAATTCAAATTTTTGATGTTATCCAAACCGTAGATCGAGAAAAAATAGCAAAAGTATTAAAAAAAGAAGAAGAAATAATTCAAAAAAAATTATTTTATATGATTCAAATTAATACTGGAGAGGAATCTCAAAAATCAGGTGTTATGCCTAACGAAACCGATAATTTTGTTAATTACTGTAGAAATGATTTAAAACTTAATATTCAAGGTTTAATGTGCATTCCTCCTATCAATGAAGATGCGACTATTCATTTTGCTTATCTTAGAAAAAAAGCAGAAGAATTTAAGCTTCCATATTTAAGTATGGGAATGAGCGAAGATTATAAGGATGCTATTCATTTTGGAGCAACCCATATCAGAGTAGGAACGGCAATATTTGGAAAAAGACCAGAGAAATAGTTAAAACAAAATAAAGACAAAAATGTTTATTGACATATGAATTGAGAATGATTATCATTATCATATATAGGCGCAGGAGTATGTCGCCTTAATCCACATGCACCGTACTTTTTTAATCTTGCAATAAGTAAGATGTTCATTAGAAATTAATCAATGCGTAATATTTTATTATTTTTATTATTTTTTATTTTCATAGCACCTTCTTTTGCTCACCACAAAATTTATAGTCCACGTGTTAAAAAAGGCGAATTAGCATTAGAATGGAGAGGACACTTTGATATTGATTCTAGGAGTAATAAAAATAAGTATCACCATCATGTTTTAGAAGCCGAGTATTCGTGGACTAATTATTGGCAATCAGAAATAGAAGTTCATTTACGTGACAAGGATGATAATACTTTTCGTTGGTTTCAAACAGAATTTCAGAATCAATTTCAAATTATAGACAAAGAAACATGGGCTGCTGCTTTATACTTTTCCTATAACTGGGTTAGAGAAAAAGGAGAAGCAGATGCTATAGAATATAAAATACTTTTAGAAAAAAATTTATTTGGATTTACTAATATTGCAAATATAGTTTTTGAAAATGAATTTGGCAGTAAAGCAAAAGGAAGCACGGAATTTAAAATATCCTATCTTTCTATGTCTAGTAAACCTATTTATAAAGGAATCAAAATGGGCTTTGGTGGAATAAGTAATTTAGGTCAATTAGATAATTTTAATTCCCCTGGAAGGCAAAAACATCAAATTGGCCCTGGTTTTAAAAAATCGTTTCATTTAACCGATAATATAGAATATGATTTTTTTATTGCCCCTTTAATAGGCTTAACCAACGAAAGCGCTGATAGAACGCTTTTGTGGAATATGGAATTAGAATTCTAAAATTTTTGAGGTAAATATTTATAAATTTCTATATTGTTCTAAAGAGTGAATTGAAGGGTCAACGCTCAGCACTAAAATATACTGGACCTATTTATCAATATTATGATGGATTACAAAAGTAATCAGATTGGATGGTAACTCTAGGTTGACAATATGCTTTTAAATTAAATGATCTTAATATTCCTAAGATTATAGGAAAGTAATTTTTTCATGTCTTTTAAATGTAATCCTATACAACCTTTCGTAGGGTTGTATTTTTTTGTGCTTAGATGAATAAAGATTGCACTCCCTTTGCCTTTTTGAATTGGTTGATCATTATATCCAATTACAATAATAATATTATATAAAAAATCCTTTCTCCACAATGATTCTTTGTCAATTGTTCCTTTTTTTATATATATTTTATTATAATTAGTACCATTGGGATTATCGCAACATCCATGATTTTTTTTAATTGTGTAAACAGAAAGATTTGTTTTAGGTTTTTTTATTCTATCCTTTCTATACATTATATACCGCAAAGGAAAGGTTCCGATCGGTGTTTTATGGTCTCCCTCTGACTTTTCATATGCAACACCCCTTCTGCCAAGACAGCATTTGAACCTAAAATTACCAATTTTTCCAATACCACTTCTTGATACCACTACATCCATGATAATATTTTAATAATTAATATATGAAAAACTCAAATTTTTTTTTTCAAT
>PTKQ01000076.1 GCA_002937815.1 Alphaproteobacteria bacterium MarineAlpha6_Bin2
CTTTCTATTTTAATAAAAGACCCTGAAAATAAATTTGTTTGTGTAATAGCCGGGCTGACAAAAAAAAATTCTAATTTTATGGAAGAATTATTATTGTTTATTGATCAAAACAAACTTGCGGATTATATAAAATTTTCCGGACAATGTACAAATATGCCTGCCGCTTATAAATTGTGCGATATTGTAGTTTCACCAGCCGATAAACCAGAAGGTTTTGGGAGAATAATTATAGAAGCACAAGCAATGAACAGACTTGTAATTGCAAGTGCTCACGGTGGTTCATTAGAGTTAATTAAACATAACTACAATGGTTTTCTTTTTAAACCAATGGATGAATATGATTTAGCAAATAAAATAAAACACCTCTTTTTATTATCAGAAGATAAAAAACAAAGAATTGTTAACAATGCGAATACCTTAGTTAAGGAAAATTATAATCTAAATAAGATGTGTGATTCAAATTTTAGATTATATAATTCTATGATCAGATAAAATGCAAAAAATGATTTCTAGAAATAAAAAAAAAATTTTAATTATTAAACACGGAGCATTAGGAGATTTTATTCTATCATTTGGACCATTTGCAGCCATAAAAAAACAGCATCTTAGAGATCATTTGGTTTTATTAACAACCAAGACTTTTATAGATTTTGCTAGAGAAAGTAATTATTTTGATGAAATCATTGTAGATAATAGATCGTCAATATGGAATTTAAAAGCAACATACAAATTAGGTAAATTGTTAAGAAAACAAAATTTTTCTAGAATTTACGATTTACAAACATCTGATAGAACTAATTTTTACCACAACTTTTTTAGAATGAAAAATTATACAGAGTGGTCTGGAACAGCTTTAGGTTGTTCCCATCCTGATAGAAATTCAAATAAAAATAAAATACATACTATAGAAAGACATAAACAACAATTAGCAATTATTGGAATTAAAAATATAAAAATGAGTGACTTGTCTTGGGTGAAAACTGGTAAAGATTTTAAAATAGAAAAACCATATATTTTGATTTGCCCAGGAGCCTCATCCCATCGCCCAAGAAAAAGATGGCCAGAAAAATGCTATGCAGAAATTGCAAAAAAGTTTTTACGTAAGGATATAAAACCTGTTATTGTGGGAAAGTTACAAGATGCTGAAATTGCAAATTTTATTTGTATGAATGCAACAGGAAGTATAAATTTAGTTAATCAAACTACAATTCAAGATCTTTGTTGTCTTGCTAAAGAATCAAATTTAGCTATTGGAAATGATACTGGCCCAATGCATATATTTGCGATGAATGGTTGTCATTCCTTAGTTTTATTTTCAAAAGATTCTGATCCAATTAAATGTGCTCCAAGATCAACAAATAAAAGAAAATTAGTAAAAATTATACAAGAAAAAGATTTACGTAAGCTTTCCATAGAAAGAGTTATAAATTCTTTACTTAATGATTTTGGATACGATTTGTAATTTGTTATAATTTCATTAATTATGCCTTCAATAAAATTTCCAGATGGATCAAAAAATAACTTTTCTAAGCCAATTAAGGGAGAAGAACTTGCTAAAAAAATAAGTCCTAGCCTTTTTAAGTCAGCGATTGCAATAAAAATTGATGAACATTTAAATGATTTAAATTACAAAATAAATAAAGACTGTAACGTAGAGATTATAACTAAAGAAAGCGAATTGGGTATTCAAATAATTAGGCATGATGCCGCTCACGTTATGGCAGAGGCCGTTAAAACATTATACCCTGAAGTCCAAGTTACAATCGGACCTCCTATTGAAAATGGATTTTATTATGATTTTTCAAAAAAAGAACCTTTTACTCCTGAAGATTTAATAAAAATTGAAAAAAAAATGTCTGAAATAATAGATAGAAATGAACAATTCGAAAGGGAAGTTTGGGATAGAAAAAAAGCTATTAAATATTTTAAAGATCATGGTGAAATATATAAAACACAAATTATTAATAATATTCCAGACAATGAAGAGTTATCAATTTATAAACAAGGTAAATTTCTTGACCTTTGTAAAGGACCCCATTCTCCTTCCACTGGAAGAATTGGTAAATTTTTTAAATTAATTAAATTAGCAGGAGCCTATTGGAGAGGTGACTCTAATAATGAAATGCTACAAAGGATATATGGAACGGCTTGGACAACTAAGAAGGATCTAGATAATTATTTAAAAATTTTAGAAGAATCTGATAAGAGAGATCATAGAAAACTAGGTCGTGAAATGGATTTATTCCATTTTCAAGAAGAGAGCCCAGGATCTGTTTTTTGGCATAAAAAAGGATGGAATATTTTTAATGAATTACAAAATTATTTAAGAAAAAAGCAATTAGATTCAGGATATGAAGAAATAAATACTCCAGATATGTTAGATAGGTCACTATGGGAAAAATCAGGCCATTGGGAAAAATTTAAAGAAAACATGTTTACAGTTGAAACTGAAGACAAACGAACCTTTGCATTAAAACCAATGAATTGTCCAGGATGCATTCAAATATTTAATCAAGGGATCAAAAGTTATAAAGATTTGCCAATTAAAATTTCTGAATTTGGAAAAGTTCATAGATACGAACCATCAGGAGCGGTACATGGGCTAATGCGAGTAAGATCTTTTACCCAAGACGATGCACATATTTTTTGTACAGAAGAACAAATAACTGAAGAATGTATTAATGTAACTAAATTAATTTTAGAGATTTACAAAGATTTTGGATTTTCAAATATAAAAGTAAATTATGCTGATAGACCAAAAAAAAGAGTAGGAAACGATAAAATTTGGGACAAATCTGAAAAAGCTCTTTTATATGCTATTAAAAAAACAAATGTTGAATATAAGATAAATAAGGGAGAAGGAGCTTTTTATGGGCCTAAAATTGATTTTATACTTCGAGATGCCATAAACAGAGATTGGCAATGTGGCACTGTTCAAGTTGATTTGAATCTACCTGAAAGGTTAAATGCAAATTATATTGATGAAAAAGGTAATAAACAAAAACCGGTATTAATTCATCGTGCATTGTTTGGTTCATTGGAACGATTTATAGGGATATTGATTGAACATTATGAAGGAAAATTTCCTTTTTGGTTAAGTCCCGTTCAAGTTGTTGTATGTCCTATAACTGATAAATTTAATGCTTATGCCGAAGAAATCTCAAAAAAATTATACACTGTAGGATTTAAAGTGGAATTTGATCATCGAAATCAAAAAATAAATTATAAAATAAGAGAACATAGTCATAAAAAAGTCCCCGTATTATTTATTGTAGGAGAAAAAGAAAAAAATAATAAATCTGTAACAATTAGAGAATTATCTGTAGAAAAACAAAAAGTTATGCCTTTTGAAAAAGCAATTGAATATTTAAAAAAAAAAAAATTTGAAAAAAAAAATTTTTAATA
>PTKQ01000077.1 GCA_002937815.1 Alphaproteobacteria bacterium MarineAlpha6_Bin2
TAAAATTAATATAAAAACAAATAGCCAATTAATTTTATAAACTAATGAGAACATATTAATTAACTGAAATTCTTTGAGTTTATTTTTATCATAAAAAAAAAATTAAATTATTTTTTTAAAAACTTTTGCTGCAATAGGTGCTGCTGTACTAGATCCACTACCACCATGCTCAATAACAACTGAAATAGCTATTTTAGGATTCACATAAGGAGCAAAACCTACAAATAAAGAGTGGTCTCTTTGTTCAAATGGTAATTGGCTATTTGGAATAATTTCTGTTTCTCTTTCTTCTTCTGTTATGGTTCTTACTTGAACAGTGCCAGTTTTCCCTGCAAATACTGGTTTTGATAATCTAGAACTATATGCAGTTCCAATGTGTTTATTAACAGCATCATACATTCCCTCTCGAATAATAGAAAAATATTCTTGATACTCATTGCTATTTTGATCAATATCATTATTTATTTCATTTGTTTCAAAGTTAGATTCTTTTAAATTAATTTTAGGAGATATTTTTTTACCATTATTTGCAATTATAGCAGTTGCCAATGCTAGTTGTAATGGAGTTGAAGTTATATATCCTTGGCCTACTCCAGTAATAATTGTCTCTCCAAGTTGCCAAGACTTTCCAATATGTTTTTTTTTCCATGATTTTGTAGGAACTAATCCAGTGCTCTCGCCTTGAAGATTGATTCCTGTTTTTTTTCCTATACCAAAATTTAAAGCTGTATCGGCGATTTTTCTGATACCTATTCTTCTGGATAATTCATAAAAAAAACAATCGCAAGATTGTGCTAGTGCTAATTTAGGTTTAACCCTTCTTTGACGATTTCTAGCTGCATAACATCCAGTTTTTTTCTTATGGCACCAGCAATAAAAGGTTCTATCTCCTAATTTAAATTTACTTGTAGATAAAATTGATGAATTCTTTTTTAAAATTTTATTTTTAAATGCGGACAATAATACGATCATTTTGAAAGTAGAACCTGGTGAATATTCTCCTGAAATTGCTTTATTTACTAAAGGAGATAAAGGATCTTTTGATAGCGATTCCCATTCACTTTCACTCAATCCTTGATGAAAAAAATTGGGATCAAAGCTAGGTGCAGAAGTCATACCAATAATCTCACCATTTTGGACATTAATTGCAACTATAGAGCCGCTTTTATTTTTTAACATAGAATACAAATATTTTTGCAATTCTATATCAATCGATAATTTAATATTTTCCCCAGATTTACTGTTTTCCTTTCTTAATTCTCTAACTATTCTTCCATAAGCGTTCACTTCTAAATGCCTAGCCCCTGGGATGCCTCTTAGTTTTTTCTCAAGGTATTCTTCAATACCAAATCTTCCCACATTGATATTCATTAATCCTAATATTGGTTCTTTTTTAATTTCAGAACTTAAAGGGGGCGCTAAATAACCAATAGTATGAGCCGCGATTTGCTTGAAAGGATATTTTCTAAGAAGTCCTGACTCGATCATAATTTCTGGTAATAAGAATGAATTTGTACTTATACTTGATACCTCGTTCCATTTTAAGTTTTCTCTAATTAAATATGGTTGATTTCTCTTTTTTTTTGAGAAATCTTCAATAACTTTTTTAGTTTCAAAATTATCAAGATAAATAAATTTACTTAATTTGAATAATACTTTTCTTAATTCAACCTTATTATCTACAATGCATAAAATGCGAAAAGTATTTTTATTTAATGCAAGTAATTTTCCATTTCTATCAGATATTATTCCTCTAATAGGATTTACTAATCTTAAACTAATTCTATTCTTATTAGCTAACAATTTATATTGATTAGACTCAAAAATTTGTAAATAAATTAATCTACCTAAAACTCCAGCAAATAAAAGACACTTACCTGTACCCAATAAAAAGGTTCTGCGTAATAAGAGCTTATCTAGATTGGGATATTTATACATTTTTCTTTTTATTAATTTTTTCTAATTGAAACTTAGTAAGAAAAAAATAAGAAAAAACATAGGTGAAAGGAAAAAATAATATATTTATAAAAGTTTCAAAGAAAATTGGAGTTATTGGTGTAATGTTATAATTAATTAATGAAAATAAAGCCCAAGAAGAAAAAATACATACCGAAAATATAATTGAAAAACTAATCCAAGTTTCGAGAAAAGAAGGTTCTAAAAAAAACTCTTTATATATTTGAATTAGCATAATTGATAATAAAAAGATTAATGAAGTTGATCCTAATGGCAAAAGATAAATAATATCCTGCAAAAGCCCGAAAATTAAAATGATTAATGGAGGAAGCAAATTTGGTGTATGTATGAACCAAAAAAAAATTCCATGTAATGCAATGAAAAGACCAAAATCTAAAAAACTTTTTGAAACAGCAATATTAAATAAAGTAAATAAAATTACAAATAAACTTGGCAAGGAATAAGTTATTATTTGTTTAAATTTAATAAAAAAATTTAACATCTTAAAAACTTTTAAAATTATTTAAAAAAATTTGTAAATATTGTAATTCTTCTAAGTTATTTGTTGGAATAACATATGTTTTACCATTTTCAATCCTTGTGATTCCAATAGGTATACCGGAATTAAAATATCCTCCATCACCAGAAGTGAATACTATTTCATTTTCATTTATAATTTGATTGTCTTGAAAGTATGCAAACTCTAATTCTTTTTTATTTTTTCCTGATAAAATTGCTTTTATATTTTTTTTCCCAACTCTAACAGGAATTTTTGAGTTTATATCTGTAATCAATAAAACACGCGAATAATTATCATAAACTTCTACTATGCTGCCCACTAATCCTTTTGATGTTGCAGCGCTTTGCCCTATTTGAACATTCATATTTTTACCTACATTAATTAGAATACTTTTTGAAAATAAACTTTTTGTATCTACAAAAATTTTAGCTGTAACATATTTGTTTATTTTTGGCGGTGTTATAGATAATTCTTTTTTCAATATCTTATTTTCAATTTCCAATCTTTTTGCTTTTAATTCCCATAACCCATATTCTTTTGATTCCTTTTGCAAAATCTCATTTTCTAAAATTAATTGTTTTTTAGAAATAAAGTGCTCTTTTAACTTTAAAAAATTTGGTAAAGAACTTGAAAAAAAGTCTTTGCTTAAAAACATAATATTTAAAACTTTATTTCTAACAACTGATGATTTAATTAAGTTTTGAGTATCAAAAAAAATAATAATTACTGAAATAATCATCAAAAAGATAATTGTTAAAATAGAAGAAGAATAAATGTTTTTATTTCTTTTATATAATAATGGAAACATTAACCTATCAAATCTCATATTAATAGGATGATATATAAAAAAATAAAATAAATAAATACTTAATAAGCAGAGTGTAAAAGACTTTTTAGCTTATCAATGTCGTCTAAACATTTA
>PTKQ01000078.1 GCA_002937815.1 Alphaproteobacteria bacterium MarineAlpha6_Bin2
AAAATCAAAAAAAAGTATTAATTGTATATTATTGCCTCATATAAAAAAT
The DNA here is from genome assembly GCA_002937815.1 of Alphaproteobacteria bacterium MarineAlpha6_Bin2. GTDB lineage: Bacteria > Pseudomonadota > Alphaproteobacteria > PTKQ01. Next base: position 50 of record PTKQ01000078.1, read on the forward strand.
TATGAAAAGATTTCAAATTTTTTAACTAAATTAGGTCCTTTCTAATTATACATAAATAATTTGTAAATTATATTATTTCACATTTTTTTTTGTTGAATTTAATTCTTTATATGTTACCTTCTAATATATGGAAAATAAAATCAATTTTGATAAAGGAAGTGTATGGATAGTTGGGGCGGGACCGGGAGATCCTGGATTGTTAACCGTGCTTGCTGTTAAAGCCATACGCAATGCTGATGTTATTTTTTATGATGCTCTCATCAATAGTGAAGTGCTACATTTAGCAAAGCCTATTGCTAAACTTGTTTATGTTGGAAAAAAAGCAAAAAAACATTCAATAAGTCAGCTTGAAATATCAAGTAAACTTGTTTCTGAATCTAAAAAAAACAAAAGAGTGCTGCGTTTAAAAGGAGGTGACCCTTTTGTTTTCGGAAGAGGTGGGGAAGAGGCCTTAGCACTAACATTAAACAAAATACCATTTCGCATTGTGCCTGGTATTACCGCTGGTATTGGAGGATTAGCATATGCAGGAATACCTGCGACACACAGGGACTTTAATACATCAATTACCTTTATTTCTGCCTACGGTGCCGGAGGGGAAAAACCTGAGACAATAGATTGGAAAAGTTTTGTTCAAACATCACATCTTATTGTTGTTTACATGGGATTAGAAAGAATTTATTGGGTTTGCAAAGAATTAATTTTGCAAGGCAGGAGTAAAAAAGAAAATATTGCGATTATTTCAAATGCAACTAGAAAAAATCAAAAAGTGTTTGTTTCAACCTTAGAAAGTTGTTCTAAAGAATTAAGAAAAGAAAAAATCGAAAGTCCTGCGCTGCTAGTAATAGGGAAAAATGTTTTGTTAAGCCCAACTTTAAATTGGTTTAAAACCAATGAAATTGATTATTTTTATGAACATGAATTATTAAAAAAAAAACATGCAGGATATAAATCTATCTAAAGCAGAAAAAATTAAAGAAGAAAGTAATTATTTGGCTGGAAAAATTGCAGAACAATTACAGAATGCAAGTTCCTTTTTCGATGAAAATGAGGTGCAACTACTAAAATTTCATGGAACATATCAACAATTCAACAGGGATACAGCTACAGAATTAAAAAGAGTGGGCAAAGAAAAAGAATTTTTTTTTATGATAAGAACAAAAATTCCAGGGGGTATGTTAAGTGCAAAACAGTATATTGACTTAGATAATTTATCAAATGAATTTTCTAATAAAACTCTTCGAATTACAACAAGGCAAACTTTTCAATTTCACGGAGTTATAAAAGGTAATTTAAAAAAAATAATAAATAATGTAAGTAAAATGCTTTTATCAACGTATGGTGCTTGTGGTGATGTTGTTAGAAATGTTACAACGATAGCGGCTCCTAAACAAGACAAAATTCATAAGCAGTTAAGACATGATGCACTAAGAATTTCATCATATTTTATTCCAAAAAGTGAGAGTTATGGACAAATATGGATAAATGGAGAAAAATATGAATATACTCAAAAACAAAATATAAATGAACCTATTTACGGTAAATTTTATCTGCCAAGGAAATTTAAAATTGGTATTACCATTCCGGAAGATAATTCAGTTGACGTGTTAACCAATGACATTGCTATTTTTTTAATTTTTAAAAACAATCATCTTTATGGTTATAATATTGCGATCGGTGGGGGCTTGGGTATGACACATAATAAGCCTGAAACTTTTCCTTATTTAGCTAAACCGGTATTATTTTGTTACCCTTCCGATTTAATTTCTGTTCTTGAGTCAATAGTTAAAATTCAAAGAGATTATGGCGATAGAACTAACAGAAAGCATGCTCGTCTAAAATATTTAGTTGCTGAAAAAGGAACTGAATGGTTTAAAAAATTAATAGAAAAAGAATTAAATAAAAGTTTTGATAATGCTTTAAAACTAAATAATTTAAAAGTTATAGATCATCTTGGTTGGCACCCTCAAGGCGATGGTAAATGGTATCTTGGAGTATTTATTTCTTCGGGTCGTATTATAGATAATAATAATCACAAGATTAAAACTGGATTTAGAGAAATCATAAAAACTTTTAACCCGTCAGTTACTTTATCTACGGATCAAAATATTATTTTAGGCAATATAAATGAAAAAGATAAAAATGCTATAGATCAATTATTAGTAAAATATTTAATAGTTAAAAAAAAAATAACGAAAATTAACCGTTGGTTCTTAGCTTGTCCAGCGCTGCCGACTTGCGGACTTGCTTTATCCGAGGCCGAAAGAGTGAGGGATGAACTGGTCAACAATATTGATCAAATCTTATTAAAACATAATTTACAAAATGAAAAATTTAGCATTAGAATAGCTGGCTGTCCAAACGGCTGTTCTAGGCCGTATGCGGGGGACGTTGGTATTGTTGGAAGAGCTCCAAATCTTTATACTTTATTTACAGGTGGTGATTTTAAAGGAACAAGATTAAGTAAAAAAATTTTAGATAAAGTTTCTTATCAAGATTTACCACAAGCCTTGGAACAAATTTTTTTGTTGTTCAAAGATCAAAGAAAAAATAATGAATCACTTGGTAATTTTTGTAACAGGATTGGAACGGATATCCAATTTAAAAAAATTAAAGAGGTTTTACATGATAAAATTCAATAGCTTTAATTTTCAAAACTTTTATAAAACACACTCTGATTTAGATTCTAGAAAACTTTTGAGAATTATGATAAAGGATATCTTTTATAAAAAGATAGCAGTAACATCATCTTTTGGTGCAGAAAGTCCTGTTATCTTACATTTGGTATCTAAAATTGATAAAAGTGTGCCTGTTATTTTTTTAAATACAGGAAAACTTTTTCCAAAAACGTTAGAATATTTAAAAATCATAAGAAAAAAATTAAATTTAACTAATATTAAAATATTTAAACCAGATCAAGATTTTTTAAAAAAATATGATCCAAATGGCAACCTACATAAAACTAATCCAAATCTGTGTTGTCATATTAGAAAAACTTTACCTTTAAAAAAGTCAATGATAAATTATGATGCATGGATAAATGGTAGAAAAAGATTTCACGGCTTTGAAAGATCAAAATTAAAAAAAATTGAAATGGTCAATGGATTAATAAAAATCAATCCTTTAGCCGATTGGTCATTTAACCAAATTAAAAATTATATGTTAAATAATAATTTACCGGAACATCCGCTAATTGCAGAAGGTTATAAATCAATTGGTTGCCAGCCATGTACTAGCAAATCTAAGGATTCAATTAGAGATGGCAGATGGGCGGATTCGTTGAAGTCTGAATGTGGTATACACGTAAATGAAGAGGAAGATAAAAAATATTATCCATCAATTTAA
>PTKQ01000079.1 GCA_002937815.1 Alphaproteobacteria bacterium MarineAlpha6_Bin2
TAACTAGGAGGTGCGCAATGGCTGAAGAACTTTCATTCTATGATGTTAAAACAAAAAAGAAGTTTACTTCATCAGATTATAGAATTGAAGATAGAAGTGGCAGAAAATTTGCAGTAACCAAATCTAAAGAAGGATCTCACGAATGTTGGAGAGTGGTTTCAAAAGATTTTGCTGCAGCAAATGGTGGTAAGAGCTAATTGGTTAATTGTGATGTAGCCAGCTTTATGAAGTTGGCTACGTCCGATTTTTTGAGTTGCGGTGCCGCCACGCAGAATTGAACTACCGAGACCCTACTATTACCAATGATGCGCTCAGTTAGCCTGCGGCCATTTGTTTTTTGGACTTTCCAACTAAAAAAGAACCTGTTTTTAAAAATAAAGTCTTCGAGATGATTTATAGGGTACAAAAAGGTCAATAAAATGAATCAGAATTCGTAAGTTTTAACTTCTCACTATTGTGGCGAAATAGCAATGTCAAATTTATCAACAATAATTTCTGGGCAATTTGTAAGATGTGTAACAGAAAAAAAAGATCGCTACAAAAGATGGTTGGTAACTTGCTATATTGGAAAACTAGATATTAATGAAAACATGGTTGTTAATGGTAATGCAATTAGTTATATGTCTAAAAAATATAAAAAAACAGAAAATGATGCAAAAAAAGTTAACGCTAGAACATGGGCTGGAGAATTTAAACTTCCATCAGAGTGGAGAAAATTAAAAAAAAAATGATAAAAGAAAAAACAAATGAAAAAATTCAAAAACTATTAATAGAATCTGTAAATCTTCAAAAAAGTGGTCGTTTAGATGAATTAGAAAAAGCGCTAAGAGAAATTACCAATATCGACTCTAATTATCATCCAGCTTTATTTAATCTTGGAAGATTGTCCGAAAAAAAAAAAAAAAATATAAAAGAAATTAAATTTTATAAAAAAACATTAAAAATAAACCCAGCTCATTTAGAATCAATGATTAATTTAGCAAATTGTTATGAAGATATTAATGAATTAGATAAAGCAGTAAAAGTTTTAGATAAAGTTTGCAAATTATATCCTGATAAATATGAAGTTCATTTTTCTTTGGCAAGATTATGTCATATAAAAAAAAAAGACTTTGATAAGGCTTATAATGCTTATAAAAAAACTTTATTCATTAAGAATAATTTTAAATTAGCTAAAATGGGTCTAGGAGAAATATATAAATTTAAAGGTAATTTTAATGAAGCTAAAAAAACCTTCCAAGGAATAATAGATTCCAATAGAAATGAGATAAGAGCTTATTATGAAATAGCTGATTTTTTAGATGATAAAGAAATTAAAAAAAATATTAAGAACTTAGAAATATTGGAGAATGATAATAAACAAAAAGATGGGAATAAAATTTATCTTTATTTTACTATGGGAAAAATGTTCGAAAAAATTAATAAATATGACAAAGCAATTCATTATTATAATCTAGGAAATAATCTAAAAAGAAAATATATTGATTATTCTATTGATTATGATGAAAAAAGATTTGATGCACTAAAAAAAACTACTAATAAATTTGGAACAAATAAAAAGAAAAATATGGGTTATAAGTCCTCGAAACCTGTCTTTATTGTTGGCATGCCAAGATCAGGAACCACGTTAATAGAACAAATTATTTCTTCCCACAGCAAAATATTTGGAGGTGGAGAATTATTTCCTTTTGCCAATTTTTTTCAGAAAGAACTAAATTCAGAAAGTAATAAAACTTTGTTAGAAGTTTTAAACTCTTTAGTTGAAAAAAATTTTTTTAATATAGGAAAAATATATGTAGATAAAATCGAAAAAATATCAAAAGGAAGCAAACATTTAACAAATAAATTACCAGGTAATTTTATAAATATTGGATTAATAAAGCTATCTTTACCTAACGCAAGAATTATTCATTGTGAAAGAAATCCATTAGATACTTGCTTTTCATGCTATAAAACAATCTTCACCGAAGGTAACGATTTTAGCTATTCCCTTGAAGAATTAGGTTCTTTTTATATGTTGTATGAAAAACAAATGGATTATTACAAAAAAATCTTTGGTCAACAAATATTAAATATAAAATATGAAAATGTTGTTGCTGATATTGAAAAAGAAACAAGAAAAATCTTAGATTTTCTAGATGTGGATTTTGAAGAAAGTTGTATAAAATTTTATAAGAATAAAAGATCTATAGATACGGCAAGTGTAATACAAGCAAGAAAACCTATTTATAAAAATTCTATAAATTCTTGGATGAACTACAAAGATTTCTTAAAACCACTAACGGATAAGTTAAAAGAATCATTTAAAACTAATCTATAAATCTAAAAATTCTTTTGTAAAAAAGTCTTCTGCTAAATTTATAGTTTCATTTAATTTTTTAATTTCTTTCTTTATTTTTTTTGAACTTTTTATTTTGTTACTATTTAATTTTTTATCTCTTTTGGTCAAACCTTACCTTTAGTAGCAATATATGGGCTCCAGATTCGAAATAGATGAGGTGCCCCTTTGCAAAAACCGAATGTAGTCAAGATTCTCTCAGGAGCCTCCTTTTTTTTGTCATCATATGACCAAAGACCTTGATAATAATTATCTGAATCTTATAATTAAAGTAGCGACGGTTAAGGCCTTGAGATAGAAAGTGGTGCCGCCAGCGGTAATCGAAACCGCGGCCCCACCATTACCAATGGTGTGCTCATATGAGCTGTAACCATTGGTTTCATTGAATACTTAATACAACACATAGTCGTTTGACCATCATATGACCAAGACGGAGGGTTAAAATGACTATAAAACTAATATTGTAGACAGGAATTGTTAAATTCCTTCTCCAACGCTTGACCGAGCGTTCTAAAAGCGACTTTTGGCTATATCTCCTTATCTTTCCCCTTTAATATTTTTGAAAGCGTAAGAATTAATTAATAGCATTATTGGTAATAAAATTATGTAAGGATAAATATTTGTAATCGGAGTTCCTAAAAGAAGCGAAATAAAATAAACGAAAAATATAAAAACTAACAAATTAAAATTTCTCTCAGGTTTAGTAAAAAATAAAAGTAGTAAAGTAGGCAATATATAAATAATAATTCTTAAAAGACAATAAAAATATTGAACTCCATAGAAACCAAAAATAGATCTTGCTTCTATTGTTGGTGGGACAAACCAAGTATCTAAATTATAAAATTCTTTTTGAAGAATTAGATCGTAGTTGAATAAGATAAATACGGAAGGTAAAATTAAAATAGGAATGAAATATAAATTCTTTTTATAATTAATTAAAGGGTAAATTAGC
>PTKQ01000008.1 GCA_002937815.1 Alphaproteobacteria bacterium MarineAlpha6_Bin2
AAAAATTCATTCAATAATTTCTTCGGTTGTTCCAGAAATAAACAATAAGATCACAAAAATATGTGTGTCTTTTTTGAATGAAAAGCCTTTTTTTATATCTTCCGATAAGACACAACTTAATATTAGAATTAACTTAAAAAAAAAAAGGGAAGTTGGATCAGATAGAATATCGAATGCAGTAGCTGTTAAAAGTTTACACAAATATCCTGCTATAATTATAGATTTTGGTACAGCAACAACTTTTGATGTAATAGATAAAGTGGGAAACTATGTGGGCGGTTTAATAACACCTGGAATTAATCTATCATTAGATGCACTCTATACAAAAACTTCAAAGTTGCCATTAATTCGTTTAAAAAAAACAAAAAGAATTGTTGGTAAAGACACTGTATCTGCAATGCAAAATGGTATTTACTGGGGATATATAGGACTAATTTCTTTTTTAATAAAAAAGATAAAGTCTCAATATAAGTTTAAATTTAACACTATTGCTACAGGTGGTTATGCTAAACTTTTTTCACTTAATATTAAAGAAATTAATAAAGTTGATGAAAATTTAACAATTTTGGGTTTAATTGAAATCTTTAAATTAAATTATGAATAATACCGTTGATAATATAATTAAATCATATTCACCAAAAGATGAATTACTTTTTTCAGCTATTGGAGGTATTGGTGAAATAGGAATGAATTTCTATATTTATGGGACTCAAGGTAAATGGATTATTGTTGATTTAGGTATAACTTTTGGCAATGATGATACGCCAGGAATTGATATAATTTTACCTAATCCAGAATTCATAAAAAAAAATAAAAAAGATTTATTAGGTATCATTATAACACATGCCCATGAAGATCACATAGGCGCTGTCCCTTATTTGTGGTCGCAATTGGAATGCCCTGTTTATTCAACACCATTTGCTTCTGCAATATTAAAAAGAAAAATTACTGAATTAAAGATAAAAAAAAACTTTGTAAAAACTATTTCGCTTGATAGTACATTAAAGTTAGGCCCATTTACTATTGATATTATTTCAACTACTCATTCAATACCAGAACCTAATGCTATAGCAATTAAAACAAAGTTCGGTAATATTTTGCATACAGGTGATTGGAAAATTGACCCAAACCCCCTTGTTGGAAAAAGTTTTAATACAAAAAAATTACAAAACTTTGGTAATAATGGTGTTTTAGCTATTGTTAGCGATTCAACTAATGCAAATGTAAATGGACATTCTAGATCAGAACAAACACTTAGAGAAAGTTTAGTGAAAATAGTAAGTCAACTTAAGAATAGGGTAGCCATTACGAGTTTTGCAAGTAATTTGGCAAGAGTAGAAACTTTTGGTTATGTTGCAGAAAAAACTGGAAGAGTTGCAGCACTATGTGGTAGATCATTATGGACGATGTATCAAGCTGCATTAGACACTGGTTATTTAAAGAAAACACGACCATTTTTAGATGAAAAGGAAATTATTGGTTTACCAAAAGATCAAACTCTATTAATTTGTACTGGATCACAAGGAGAACCAAGGGCAGCCATGTCGAGAATATCTAAAGATGAACATCAAAATATTTTTTTAGAAGAGGGGGATACTGTAATTTTTTCATCTAAAGTTATCCCAGGTAATGAAACATCAATTATGAAAGTTCAAAACTCACTTAGAGAAAGAAATATTAATATCATTACTGAAACAGATAAATTTGTACATGTTTCTGGGCACCCACATAGAGAAGAACTTAAAAAAATGTATTCTTGGATTAAACCATCCATTGTTATTCCTGTTCATGGTGAATACCACCATCTAAAAGGAAATATTGAAGTTGCTAAAGAATGTGGAATCAAAAAAGGATTAATTCTAAAAAATGGACTTTTAGTCAAACTAGCACCGGATAAACCAAAAGTATTAGGTTCTGTGACAACAGGCAAATTGATTTTAGATGGAAAAAATATAATTCCATTAAATGAGGAAGCAATTAAACATAGAAAAAAAATGTTATATAATGGAACTTTATTAATATCGTTAGCAATAGATATTAAAAAAAAAATATCAACAAAGCCTATAATTTCAAGTAAAGGTTTTTTTAATGACGAAGTCATTAAGATATTTAAAAATGATTTCAATAAAAGTATATTTAAATTAATTAAAAATTCTATACGAGGGCATAAAATTAAAGAAAATGAGATTAGGGATAAAATAGAATCTTATTGTCGAAAATTTTTTAAAAGAAAATTAAATACAAGACCAGTTTTTGAAATACATATTATAAAAATTTAAAAATTAATTTTAATGCTAAAAAAACTTAATCATATAGCGATTGTTGTTCCTGATATATATAAAGCAAAGAAAATATATGAAACAAAATTTAATGCAAATGTTTCCGAACTCAAAAATTTTAAAGAACACGGCGTGACAGTTGTTTTTGTAGAATTAAAAAATACTAAAATTGAACTAATGCAACCATATGGTAAAAATTCACCAATACAAAAATTTTTAGATAAAAATCCAGATGGCGGCATGCATCATATTTGTATTGAAGTTGAGGATATTAAAAAGATTCACAAGTCTTTAAAAGAAAAAAATGTAAGAATCCTTGGTAGTGATAAACCAAGTATTGGATCCCATAATAAACCAATATTATTTTTGCATCCAAAAGATTTTTGCGGAACATTAATTGAATTAGAAGAAGAATAGTGATTGAATTTTTTAAAGGTCTTTTAATATATGTTATTATTTGGTGGATTGTTATTTTTACTATTTTACCAATTGGTATTCATATTCCAAAAAAAACTATAAAAGGAAATGCCCCTAGCGCTCCAAGTAATCCACTAATTGTAAAAAAATTTATAATAACTAGTTTCATATCATTTATAATTTGGATTGTTGTTTATTTACTGATAAAAAAACAATTTTTTTATTTTGATCTTGTACAATAGTTTTTTAAGTTTTATTTATGAGAGTAAAAAAATATTTTCTACAAACTAAAAAAGAAACACCATCAGATGCAAGTTTAATATCTCACAAATTAATGATCAGATCATGTATGATTAAGCAAACTAGCTCTGGCATATATGCATGGTTACCATTAGGACTAAAAGTTTTAAAGAAAATTGAAAATATTATAAGAGAAGCTCAAAATTCATATGGTTGCCAAGAAATTTTAATGCCAACAATACAACAATCAGAAATATGGAAAAAAAGTGGAAGGTACAACGATTATGGTCCTGAAATGTTAAAATTTTTAGATCGAAATAAAAAAGAACTTTTGTACGGACCTACAAATGAAGAATTAATAACAAATATTTTTAAAGATTACATTAATAGTTATAAAGACCTCCCTAAAAATCTTTACCAAATTCAGTGGAAATTCAGAGATGAAATTCGACCGAGATTTGGAGTTATGAGATGTAGAGAATTTTTGATGAAGGATAATTATTCATTTGATCTAACAATAAAAGAGGCAAAAAGATCATATGATAATATGTTTAAATGTTATTTAAATACATTTCAAAATATGGGATTAAGAGCTATACCAGTTAAAGCTGAATCAGGTGCTATAGGTGGTGATATGAGTCACGAATTTCATATAGTTAACAAATCTGGAGATACAGAAATTATATATGATAAAAAAATAGACTCTTTAAAAAACTTAACATCAGATAATTCGTATCAAATTTTAAGAAATATTTATGCTGTTACTAGAGAAAAATATAATGAAGCAGAATGTATAGTAAATAAAAATGACATAGTTGTAACAAAAGGTATTGAGGTGGGTCATATTTTTTTCTTTGGAACAAAATATTCATCTGCCTTAAATGCATATGTTTTAAATAATCAAGGAAAAAGAATTAATGTCCAAATGGGCTCATATGGTATTGGAATTTCAAGATTAGTAGCAGCCATAATTGAATCTTCACATGATAAAAATGGAATTATTTGGCCTAAAGAAGTCGCCCCTTTTGATATTGGTTTAATAAATTTAAATTCAAAAGATAAAATGCTTTCAAAAATATCAGATGACTTATATAAGCTTCTTAAACAAAACCATAAAGAAGTATTATATGATGATACTTTAGAAAGCCCTGGTGCTAAATTTGCTAATATGGATTTAATTGGAATACCATTTCAAATTATAGTTGGATTGAAAAGTATTAAAAATAATGAATTAGAAATAAAAAATAGAAAAACAAATATAATAACTAAAGTAGATTTAAATAATCCAAGTCAAATTTTAAAGCAACTGAATTAAAATGTTTTTTAATTTTTCAATTTATTTTATAGCCTTAAGGTATTTAAAACCATCCAAAGAACAAGGAATGGTTTCTATAATATCATTATTTTCATTTTTAGGAATTATGTTAGGTGTCGGTACATTAATTATCGTTATGTCTGTAATGAATGGCTTTAGAATTGAACTATTAGATAAAATTATAGGTTTAAATGGTCATTTGAGCATTTATACTAGCCAAAAATCTGATGTACTAAACAATTTTGAAAAAAAAGTTACAGAAAATCCTCAAGTAAGAACGATTAGAAAAGTTGTTGATGGACAAGCTTTAATAATTTCAAATAACCTATCAACTGGCATTCTTTTAAAAGGTATTAATGAAAAAGAATTCACAAAATTTAAACAATTAAAAAAAAACTTTACTCTTAGTGAAAATTTAAGGTTTTCTGAAAATCATATTGTTCTTGGTGAAAAATTATTTAATAGGATAAATTTAAATATTGGAGACAAAATTAAATTAATTATACCTAAATCATCTAATACACCCTTCGGAAATATTCCAAAAACTAAAACTCTTTATATTGGTGGATATTTTAATACTGGAATGTTTACATATGATAATAATTTAGCTTTTCTTGATTTTGATATGGCTAAAAAGTTATTTTTAAGTAATAAAAATAAAATTTATTTTGAAGTTGAATTAAATGACATCGATAAAGTAGATGTTTTTAAAAAAGAAATCTTTGAATCTAAAAGTATTAATATTCAGATTTATGATTGGAGATTTTCTAATGAAACTTTTTTTAATGCTATTAAAACAGAAAGAAACGTTATGTTTTTAATTTTAACATTAATAATTTTAGTTGCTGCCTTTAACATTATATCAAGCTTAATAATGCTCGTTAAAAATAAACAAATTGATATTGCCATTTTAAGAACAATGGGAGCTAGCAATAAGACAATTGCAAAAATTTTTTTTCTAAACGGTGCAATAATAGGAATATTAGGAACTTTTTTTGGTTCATTATTTGGAATAATATTTGCAAAAAATATTAACAAACTAAAAGAGTGGCTTGAAGGTTTTACAAATACAGAGCTATTTTCTGCTGAAATTTATTTTTTATCTAATTTACCTGCTAAAGTTGAATTTGTTGAAGTTTTTTATGTAATAGTAACAAGCCTTATAATTTGTTTTTTAGCAAGTTTTTATCCAGCGTGGAGAGCCTCTAAAATGAATCCAATAGATTTGATACGAAAGGAATAATTTTTTTTTGTGGAAACAATATTAGAATTAAAAAATATAAATAAAGAATTTAAACAACCTGATGGAAAATTAGTTGTTCTTAAAAAAATTAATATTAAGCTTTTTAAATCTCAATGTATAGGCTTAATAGGACCATCTGGCTCTGGTAAATCAACTTTATTGCATATAGCTGGTTTGTTAGATAAAGAAACATCTGGTCAAATTTATATTAAAAAAAAAAAATGCCATAATTTGTCTGAAGAAAATAAAAATTTAATTAGAAAAAGATATATTGGTTTTGTTTATCAAAACTTTTATTTATTAAATGATTTTTCTGCTATAGAAAATGTAATTATTCCACAAATATTAAATGGTGAAAATTTTAAAAAAGCAGAAATTAATGCAAAATCAATATTAACTAAAGTTGGATTATCAAAAAGATTATATAATAAACCCAAAGAATTATCTGGTGGAGAAAAACAAAGGGTTGCTTTATGTAGAGCTATAGCAAATAAACCTGAAATTATTTTAGCTGATGAACCAACAGGAAATTTAGATAAAAAAAATACTGTTTCGATATTTCAAATAATTCATGATTTAATGTCCGAGTACAAAATTTCATTTATCATAGCTACACATAATCTATCATTAACAAAAAAATTTGATAAAATTCTTAAATTATCTGATGGTAATTTATTATAATAACAATATATGAAAAATTTATTTATCCATTTACGTCAACATTCTAATTATTCATTATTAGAAAGTTCCTTTAAGGTAGATGAAATTGTTAATTTGTGTGAAGAAAATAAGATGCCAGCAATTGCTTTAACTGACACACAAAATATGTTTGGCGCTTTTGAATTTTCTTTAACATGTCAAAAAAACAGAGTTCAACCTATTCTAGGTATTAATTTACAATTAGAAAACTTAAATAAATTAGAAAAAGTTTCTAAGATTCTTTTATTAATAAAAAATGAAATTGGGTATAAAAATATTATAAAACTAATGTCTAAGATTTATTCTGACAATGAAAGTAATAATAAAATTACATTAAAAGATCTTAAGGATAATTCTGAAGGTTTGATTTGTTTAACAGGTGGTATTCATGGGCCAATTGGAAAGTTTTTTCTAAAAAATAATATAACCACTGCTAATAATCTATTGGAAGTATTTTTGTCAATTTATAAAGAAAATTTATTTATTGAAATATCTAGACATGGTTTAGAAAGTGAGAAAAAAACTGAAAGTTATTTTTTATCTAGTGCCTATAAATATAAAATTCCTATTGTTGCGACAAATAACAATTTATTTAGTAATAAAGAAATGCACGAGGCAACGGATGCTCTTTCATGTATAAAAAATAATGAAAAGTTATCTGATGTTAATAGAAAAAGGATCTCTTCTGAAAGTTATTTCAAATCTTCTGAAACAATGATTAAGATTTTTTCGGATTTACCTGAAGCTATATCTAATACTTTATTAATTGCAAAAAAATGTCTTTTTTTTCTTGAAGAAACACATCCGTCATTACCAAAATTATTTGATTCTATAGAGAAAGAAAATAATGAGTTATCTAAACTTTCATTTTCTGGCTTATGTAAAAAACTAGATAGATATCAATCTACATTTAACAAAAGTAAATTTGAGAAAAAAAAAATTATTTATGAAAATCGATTAAAATATGAATTAAAAATTATACAAACAACTGGTTATTCAGGTTATTTTTTAATTGTTGCTGATTTTATTTCATGGGCACGAAAGACAGGTATTCCTGTTGGCCCTGGTAGAGGATCAGGAGCTGGATCATTAGTTGCATGGTCTTTAAATATAACTGATTTAGATCCAATAAAATATAAACTTTTATTTGAGAGATTTTTAAACCCGAATAGAGTTACCTTACCAGACTTTGATATCGATTTTTGTCAAGAAAGAAGAGATGAGGTTATAAAATACGTAGCAAAGAAATATGGAAAGAAGCGCGTTGCTCAAATTATTACTTTTGGAAAATTACAATCAAGAAATGTTATAAGAGATGTAGGCAGGGTATTGCAGTTACCTTATCCACAAGTAGATAGTATAGCAAAAATGATACCATATAATCCTGCAAATCCTGTTTCATTGTCAGACTCAATAAATAATGAAAACGATTTAAAAAAACTTAAAGAAAACGATGACTCAGTTGCTAAACTTCTTGATATTAGTTTAAAACTTGAAGGTCTTAATAGACATGCATCGACGCACGCTGCAGGAATAGTTATTGGTGATACAGATATAGATCTTAAAATTCCTTTTTATAAAAATGATCCAGATACAGGTCTTCCTGTTACCCAGTTTTCAATGAATTATATTGAAAAAGCAGGCTTAATAAAATTTGATTTTTTGGGTTTAAAAACATTAACAATTATAAATAAAACTTGTGATCTAATTAATAAAGATAATCAAAATATTAATTTTTATAATATTCCATTAGATGACAATAATACATTTGATTTGTTAAAAAAAGGTAAGACAATTGGATGTTTTCAATTAGAGAGCTCAGGAGTACAAGAATATTTAAAAAAACTATCTCCAGATCGATTTGATGACATAGTTGCGATGATATCTCTTTATAGACCAGGACCTATGGAATTTATAGAAAGTTACATAAAAAGAAAACATGGTAAAGAAGATATAATTTACTTACACCCAATGTTGGAACCTGTTTTAAAAGAGACATATGGAATTACTATATATCAAGAACAAGTAATGCAAATAGCTCAAGTCTTAGCTGGATTTAGTTTATCAGAGGCTGATACTCTTAGATGGGCAATTGGAAAACGAAAAAGAGCATTGATGAAATCATTGGAAAAAGATTTTATAGAAGGTTGTAAAAACAATAATGTTCAAGAAAATCAAGCTGTAATAATTTTTAAACAAGTTGAGACATTTGCAGGATATGGATTTAACAAATCTCATGCAGTCGGATATGCACTAATAGCATATCAAACAGCTTATTTAAAAGCAAATTTTCCAATAGAGTTTATGACTGCTTCGATGAATTATGAATTAAATAACACAGACAAGATAAACAAATATTTAGAAGATTGTAAAAGCATGAATATTAAAATTTTGAATCCTAATATAAATTATTCTTCTAGTATTTTTTGTATTGAAAATAGCAAAGATAAAAATGATAGATCAATAAGATATGCTCTTTCAGCACTAAAAAATGTAGGAATGACTTCTACCGACAAAATTATTAATGAAAGAAAAAAGAACGGTGAATTTACAAACATAAATAATTTTTGTAATCGTTTGGATGATGAAAATTTCAACATAAGGCAATTTGAGTATTTAATAAAATCTGGTTCATTTGATGTACTAGAAAAAAACAGAGCTAAGCTTTTTAATAATGTAAATAAAATGGTGCAGATTATAAGAAATAAAAGCATTAACAAGAATCAAAATAATTTATTTACTGATAAACTTGATGACAAAGATGTTATTGATTTTGGTCAGCAAGACGACTGGGACACATCTACTAAAATTAATTATGAATATGAATCTTTAGGCTTTTATTTATCAAAACATCCTTTAAAGAAAATACAGTGTTTTTTAAAAAAAAATGGTTTTTCTACAATTACTGATTTAAACAAAGAGATGGTTAGTGTTAAAGATGGAGAAAAAAAGTTTTTTAAAGTTTCTGCAATATCTTTAGAAAAAAAAGAAAGGACATCAAAAAAAGGTAATAAGTATGCTTATGTCCAATTTTCTGATTTTTCTGGTAATTTCGAAACTATAATTTTTTCCGATATTTTATCTTCATCCTCTAATTTTATTGATGATCACGAACCATTAATACTTGATTTGGAAGCAATAAAAAAAGAAGGCAATTTAAGCTTAAGAACAGTGGGACTTCTTCCTTTAAAATCTTTTTTAAAAAGAATTAATAAAGATATTACTTTATTTATTGATGATACCGTTAATGTTAATAGTCTTAAAAAAAGCTTATATAGATATCAAAACAAAGAAGGATCAAAACTTTTTTTACAAATTAAAATAAATAAAAAAGTCATTAATTTAAACATTCCTGGAAAGTTTGATTATTTAAGTTTATTAAATAATGAAATTAAAGGAGTAAGAATCTTAAATTAATCTTGTAATTATGTATATTTATGATTATAAAAGTTCAGTTAATAAATAATTTATGCAAGATAATTACACACTAAGAGATTTACTTAATGCACGTCTACATTTAGGTCATAAAACAAATAAATGGAATCCCAAAATGGCTCCCTTTATTTATGGATCAGAAAATAATGTTCATATAATAGATTTGAGAAAAACTTTTGATCTATTACAAAATGCACTAGATTTTGTAAAAAAAATTGTTAGCAATGAAGGAAAAATACTATTTATTGGAACAAAGTTACAAGCTAATAATATCATAAAAAATTATGCATTAGAATGTAATCAATTTTATGTAAATAAACGCTGGCTAGGTGGAATGTTAACTAATTGGTCAACAATCTCAAATTCTATTAATCATTTAAATAATTTAAATGAAAAATTGTCTAAAAAAGAAATTGGTTTAAAAAAAAAAGAGATTCTTCAAATGAAAAGACAAATTAATAAAATAGAGAATTCATTAGGTGGTCTTAAAGAAATGGGTAATTTACCAGAAGCTATTTTTGTAGTTGATGTAAATAAAGATGCCATCGCTGTTTCTGAAGCAAATAAGCTTAAAATTCCTGTTATTGCTATCCTTGATACAAACTCTTCTCCAATAGGTGTAGATTATCCTATTCCAGGTAATGATGATTCAAGAAAATCTATCGAATTAATATGTTCCTTAATTTCTAAACAAATAAAAAAATATTTTAAAGTTAAGAAAACAAAAGTTAACGAAAAAGATTCTATTAAAACAAAAATTCCTTCAGAAGATAAAGTAAAGAAAAAAATGGATGAAAAAAAAATAAAAATTCTTTTAAAAAAAAACAAAAAAACAAAAAATTAAATTA
>PTKQ01000080.1 GCA_002937815.1 Alphaproteobacteria bacterium MarineAlpha6_Bin2
AGAAAAAAAAGAAAATTGTTGTTATATACTAAAAATGAAAAAATAATTTGGGATAATCGATATGAAATAAAATCAAATAAAGTAACTTTTATTTATTTAAAAAAAAGATTGGGAAATTCAATCTTTATAGATCAGCTGAAATCAGATGGTTGGGAAAAAATTTGTTTAATAGATAAAAATTTTAAAAAAAATAAGAGTAATCTGCCACTAAAATTTATTTTTACACTTCCTACATTAAAAAATAGAAATATGAATATTTTGTCAATTCCGAGTTTAAAATATTTTTCAAATAGAAAAAATAGGAAATTTTTTTCAAATATTGATTTTCATTTTAAACCAATTTTAAGTTTATCCCGTTTTAATTAAATAGTATATTGTTCTTAATGGAAAAATTATTAGATATACAGTATGGGTAAATTTAAAAAGAATTTTTTAGTATGGTTGGTAATAGGCTTTATATTAGCTTCATTTTATAATAGCTTTATAAGAATTAATAAAAATGTTCAAATTCAAGATATTGCATTTTCTGAATTTTTAAATGAATTAGAAAAAGGTAATATTTTAGATGTTAATATTAAAGGCGATTTAATTAATGGGAATATGTTGGATGGAAAAAAGTTTAAGACATATGCACCATACGACCCTAGTTTGGTTGAAAAATTATCAAAACAAAATGTAACAATTAATGTAGAACCAGTTAATAATAATAAATCTTCTTTTTTTAGTATTATTTTATCTTGGTTTCCAATGCTTTTACTAGTTGGAGTTTGGATATATTTTATGCGTCAAATGCAATCTGGAAGTGGAAAAGCTTTAGGTTTTGGGAAATCTAAAGCTAAAATGTTAACTGAAAAAACTGGCAAAATTACATTTAAAGATGTTGCGGGAATAGATGAGTCAAAACAAGAATTAGAAGAAATTATTGAATTTTTAAGAGATCCGGGAAAATTCCAAAAATTAGGTGGAAGAATACCAAAAGGGGTTTTGCTTGTAGGACCCCCGGGGTGTGGAAAAACACTTCTAGCTAGAGCCATTGCTGGAGAAGCTGATGTTCCTTTTTTTACAATATCAGGATCTGATTTTGTAGAAATGTTCGTGGGAGTCGGCGCTTCAAGAGTAAGAGATATGTTTGAACAGGGAAAAAAGAATGCTCCTTGCATTATTTTTATTGATGAAATTGATGCAGTAGGAAGACACAGGGGTGCTGGTTTAGGAGGCGGTAATGATGAAAGAGAACAAACACTTAATCAATTGTTAGTTGAAATGGACGGTTTTGAAAGTAATGAAGGGGTTATTATTATAGCTGCTACTAATAGACCCGATGTGTTGGACCCAGCTTTACTAAGGCCTGGCAGATTTGATAGACAAGTTGTCGTTCCAAATCCTGATATATTAGGTAGGGAACAAATATTGAAAGTACATTTGAGAAAAATTTCTCAATCTCCTAATGTTGATCCTAAAATTATAGCACGAGGAACACCTGGTTTTTCTGGTGCTGATTTAGCTAATTTAGTAAATGAAGCTGCATTGCTTGCCGCAAGAAAAGATAAAAGATACGTTACAATGCAAGAGATGGAAGATGCAAAAGATAAAGTTTTAATGGGAACTGAAAGAAAATCTATGTTATTGACTAATGAAGTAAAGAAATTAACTGCTTATCATGAGTCAGGACATGCAATTGTCGCTTTGCATTTAAAAGACTCAGATCCTATTCATAAAGCTACCATTATTCCAAGAGGGTTATCACTGGGTCTTGTAATGCGTTTGCCAGAACATGATAAAATTACATTAACAAAAGCAGAAATAGAAGCAGATTTGGCTGTTGCCATGGGTGGCAGAATATCCGAAGAGTTAATTTTCGGTTCCTCTAAAATCACCACAGGGGCCCAATCAGATATTAGCATGGCAACAAATTATGCAAAAAAAATGGTAACTGAATGGGGCATGAGTAATAAATTAGGTCCAATAGCTTATGGTGAAAATGAACAAGAAATATTCCTCGGCCATTCTGTTACTCAAAAGAAAAGTGTTTCTGAAAACACAGCGCAAGAAATAGATAAAGAAGTAAAAAGAATTATAATAGAGTCCCAAAAAAAAGCGCGTTTAATTATAAAAAAGAATATTAAACAATTACATAGATTAGCCAAGGGATTGCTTAAGCATGAAACATTAAATAGAGAAGAAATTAATGATATTATAAAAGGAAAGAAAATTAAGAAAGAACTTGTTAGTACCAAATCCAAAAAATATCCAATTAGAACATCGGTTCCTGATGCGAGTCCAAGAAAAAAGGGCCCAACCACATTACCTGAGCCAGGCCTTGAAAGTAAATAAAATAAAAAATTTACAGATTTAAGAATCTTTTTAAGTTACTCATAAAATATTTTTTCCAAAGCATCCTCAAAGTTTTTAGCAAATTTCACGCCATTACATAAAGGAGATTCCGCAACTTGTTTTCTTAAATTTAACCTTAATTTAGATACTTTTTTTAAATTAGCTAATTTTTTTAAAGTCTTGATATAGTCATTTTTATCATGAACAATCCAATCTGATAAACCTGCTGAAGTTAAAACAGAAGCAGATTGTCTGCTGATATAATTTTTTCCAGTTAATGTGTAAACTGGAACACCCATGCAAATTGCACCAAAGCTAGTGGTTGCACCAGAATAAGGAAAGGTATCTAAAGCAATATCTATGTCATTATAATATTCTAGATATGTTTTTTTGAATTTTTTATTTATAAAAATTATTCTTTCTTTTTGAATACTGTTCTTTTCCAAAAAATTATAAATTGTATTTTGAATCTTTCTGTTATCTAAAAAATTGAAAAATTTAAGATACAGTTTTGATCCTTGAAAATTTTTTAATACTTCTAACCATAACTCTAAGGATTTTAGAGAAAGTTTCATAGGATTACTAAAACTAGAAAAAGAAATAAAATTATTCTTTTTCATTGGAGGTTCATTTATTTTTGGTAGGTAATTATTTTCAGGTTTTGTAAAATTAAAAAGATGCTCCATCCTGATAACTTTTTCAGATATTTTTTCTTTAATGTTAATTGGGTTTAACACACTATCAGTTATCCAATAATCCAGTTCTTTAATACCAGATGACGATGCTGGATGAAATGATATTTGTTTTTTAGCCGATTTATACGTTGACAATAAATATCGATTTGTACCTGTTAACCCTCCTATAAATATTAATATATCAATATTATCTGAAATAATTAATTCTGAGGCTCGTTT
>PTKQ01000081.1 GCA_002937815.1 Alphaproteobacteria bacterium MarineAlpha6_Bin2
AAAAAAACAAAAAAGTAAATTAAATCTCGCAAATATAAAGAATATTTTATATTAATTTTAATATGGCATCAATTTCAGCAAAGAATATAAAAAAATTAAGAGATACAACAGGTGCTGGTTTTATGGATTGCAAAAAAGCATTAGAAGAAGCAAAATCGGATTTTGATTTAGCAATTGATTGGTTAAGAAAAAACGGTATTTCAACAGCTCAGAAAAAGGGATCTCGTTTGGCATTTGATGGTTTAATAGCAATTGATCATAATGAATCAGAAGCAAGTATAATTGAAATAAATTCAGAAACAGATTTTGTTGCAAGAAATCATGACTTTCAAGATTTTGTAGGTGAAGTATCAAAACTTAACCTTGCTTTGAAAGGAAATATAGATAATTTAAATGCAACAAAATACAAGTCAACAACAGATACTGTTTCAAGTTTTTTAGTACATTTAATATCAAAAATTGGTGAAAAGATAAATATAAGAAGATCAGCCTATATTAAAGAAAACAATGGATTCGTTGGAACATATATACACAATGTTGAAAAAGATAACATGGGAAAAATTGGTGTTATAGTTTCAATTAATACAAATCTTTCAAAAGATAAGATCGATGATGTTTTAAAAAAAATATCGATGCATATAGCCGCAGCATCTCCAATTTCTCTTAATATTAATGATCTTGATAAAAATTTAATTAAAAATGAAAAAGATATTATATTGGAACAAATTAATGACAACACCAAAGATCAATCAATACTAGATAAAATTATTGATGGAAAAATGAGAAAATTTTATAACGAAATTGTTTTATTAGAACAAAAATTTATTATTGATGATAAAATAAAAGTTATTGATTACATAGAACATACGGCTAAAGAATTAGGTGGTGAAATAAATATTAAAAACTTCGTGCGATATAAAGTTGGCGAAGGATTAGAATAATTCTAATAAATATAAAACGTATTTATCTATGACTTCTAAAACTAGATATAAGAGAGTTCTTTTAAAAATATCAGGAGAAGCATTGCTTGGTAAGAAGTCATATGTGATTGATCCAGAAACTGTTAATTTTTTAGCAAATGAAATTAAAAAGGTTTATATAAGAAAAATACAAATTAGCCTAGTTGTTGGTGGTGGAAATATATTTAGAGGTCACGATGCTGTATCTGCAGGAATAGAAAGAACAACTGCTGATTATATGGGTATGTTGGGTACAGTAATTAACGCTTTAGCTCTACAAAATGCTTTAGAAAAAAATAATGTTCAAACTAGAGTTTTGTCGTCTATACCTATTCCAGCAGTTTGTGAATCTTATATTAGAAGAAGAGCTATAAATCACATGAAAAAAAACCGTGTTATTATATTTGCAGCGGGAACAGGAAATCCATATTTTACAACAGATACAGCTGCGGCATTACGTGCTTCAGAAATATCTTCTGATATTATACTAAAAGGAACACAAGTTGATGGTGTGTATACAGATGATCCAAAAAAGAATAAAAAAGCCAAAAAATATGATATAATTAATTATCAAGATGTTTTGTCAAAGAACCTTAAAATTATGGATGGTTCTGCTATAGCATTAGCAAGAGACAATAATATTCCTATTGTTGTTTTCCCAATTAATAAACAAAATTCTTTTTTAAATGTTATCTTAAACAAAGGTAATTTTACAATTATTAAAAAATAAAATGGACGAATCATCGTTGAATATTTATAAGGAAAAAATGGATAGCACTTTTCAAGTTTTTATCGATGAATTATCCAGATTAAGAACAGGAAGAGCAACACCATTATTATTAGAACCATTAATTGTAGATGCTTACAATTCTAAAATGAAAATTTCTGAAGTTGCAGCAGTAAATGTACCTGAGCCAAAGCTGTTAACAATTCAAGTATGGGACAAAGGACTAGTTGCAAGTGTTGAAAAAGCTATTAGAGAATCTGATTTAGGATTAAATCCTACTATAGACGCTCAGTTAATCAGAGTCCCACTTCCAGATTTGACAGAAGAGCGAAGAGTTGAATTATCTAAAGTAGCATCACAATTTTTAGAAAATGCAAAAATTTCAGTCAGAAATATTAGACGCGAAGCTATGGATGTAATTAAAACAGAAAAAAAAAATAATAAAATATCTGAAGATGAAGAAAAACAATTATCAAATTTAATGCAAAAAATTACTGATGAAAAAATTTCGTTGGTTGAAGAAAAATATAAAGATAAAGAAAAAGAAATTTTGCAAATTTAATGCTAAAAAAACCAATTAAAAAAGAACTTAAAATTATTATTCCAAAACATGTTGCGATTATAATGGATGGCAATAATAGATGGACAAAAAAAAAAAAATTATCATCTTTTATGGGTCATCAAGAAGGTATTAATTCTATAAGGACAACAGTAAAAACTGCAAAAATTTATGGTATTAAATATTTAACTTTATATAGCTTTTCCACTGAGAATTGGTCTAGACCTAAAAAAGAAGTTACTTTTTTAATGCAATTGTTAAGGAAATATTTATCAACTGAAGCTGATGATTTAGTTAAAAACGATATTTCTCTAAAAGTAATAGGTCAAAGAAATAGATTACCGAAAGATATTGTTAAAAATATAATAAAATATGAGGATTTAACAAAAAAAAAAAAATCTTTGAATTTAATTTTTGCTTTAGATTATGGTAGTAGACAAGAAATTACCTTAACAATTAAAAATATTATAAAAAAAGTTATCAATAAAGAAATAAATGTAAAAAAAATAAATGAAGAATTTTTATCATCTAATTTATTCACAGCAAAATTTCCAGATCCAGATTTATTAATAAGAACTAGCGGTGAGAAAAGGCTAAGTAATTTTCTCCTTTGGCAGTCTGCATATACAGAACTTGTTTTTTTAAATGTATTATGGCCTGATTTTAAAAAAAAACACTTTGTTGACGCTTTAGTTCAATTTTCACAAAGAAAAAGAAGATATGGTTCTAGATTATAAAAAAATATTAAATTTAAATTTTATTCAACGAACATTAACTATTTTATTTTTATTTCCTATAATCATATTCTGTATATACAATGGTAATTATTGGTCGAAATCTTTAATAATAATATTTTCGATTTTAATATCTAATGAGTGGTTTTCATTAACTCAAAAAAAGAAAATTTATTTAAATAAAATA
>PTKQ01000082.1 GCA_002937815.1 Alphaproteobacteria bacterium MarineAlpha6_Bin2
TTGTTTTTGCAAAAACAATTCTTGGGATATTAGATAAAGTAAGCGGAAAAATTTCTAAATTAATTATTGAACAAGATGGAGAAAGTTTTTTCGGAAGTTTAAAAATAATCGCTCATACTTGTAAGAAGTCCACTCCAGAAGAGCTACTGGAAAATAAAGCATTTCTTGAAATATGGGATATAAAATATGATCAAGAACATAAAAAAGTTTTTAGTGGTTGGATGTTTTCTTCAAGCCCTTCAATTTCTGCTTTAGAACATGCTGTTTATGATGTTTGGATAATAGACTGCAGTGATTTGTAAAATAAAGATTTAGGTACTTTTTTCCTAAAATTAGATCTTTTTTTTAGAGCATCACTTAAAAGTCTTAAATATTTTTCTCTAGTAATTTCAATTGCACCTAGTGTTTTTAAGTGTGGATTTATAAATTGTGTATCTAGAAGTGTAAACTTTTTTATTTTTAAATGAGTAATTAAATAAACTAAAGAAATTTTGCTTGCATTTGGAACTAGAGAAAACATGCTTTCACCGAAAAAAGCAGAACCAAGAGAAACACCATACAAACCACCAACTAATTTTTTTTTTAACCACACCTCGACTGAATGTGCGTGACCTAATCTATGAAGACTAGAATATACATTAATAATTTTTTTATTAATCCACGTTGAAGTTCTTTCATTTGTTTTTTTAGCACAATGCTTTATTACTTCTCCAAAACTTTTATTAAAAGTTATTTTGAAAAAATTTTTTTTAACTTCTTTTTTTAAACTTTTTGATATTTTAAATTTATCAATTGGAATAACACCTCTTTTTTTTGGATTTATCCAATAAATATTAGGGTCATTATGATTCTCAGACATTGGGAAAATTCCCATAGAATATGCTTTTAATAATGTTTCTTCATTTAGATTCATTTAATTTTGAATAGATAAAAATTGTTCTAGCCAATTGATGTGATAATTACCAGAAATATAATCTTCGTTATTTAAAATTTTTAGATGTAATGGAATATTTGTTTTAATTCCATTTATAACATACTCTATTAAACATCTTTTTAATCTTAAAATAGCTTCATTTCTATTTCTTGAATAAATAATAACTTTTGAAATTAAATTATCATAGTGATGAGGGACAATACATCCAGCATATAAAGCAGAATCAATTCTTACACCAGGGCCTCCTGGCGCATGATATTCTTGAATTCTTCCTGGTGATGGAATAAATGTTAAAGGGTCTTCAGCGTTTATTCTGCATTGAATAGAATGTCCACCATTCCTTATATCTTTTTGATCAAATTTAATATCTTGTCCTGCAGCAATTTTAATTTGTTGTTTAATCAAATCTATACCGGTTACTCTTTCTGTTATTGTGTGTTCTATTTGTACTCTTGTATTCATTTCCATAAAATAAAATTTTCCATTTTTATAAAGCATTTCAACAGTACCAAGACTTTCGTATCTAATTTTTTTTATAGTTTTAACAACAAGATTACAGATATAATTTCTTTCTTTTTCAGAAAGAATTGGAGAAGGAGTTTCTTCAATAATTTTTTGCCTGTTTCTTTGGATGGAACAATCGCGTTCACCTAAATGAACCACCTTACCTTTTTTATCACCAATAATTTGTATCTCAATATGTTTAGGATTTTCAAAGAATTTTTCTAAATATATATTTTCATTTCCAAATGAGTTTTGAACTTCTTGTTTTACAAGAGAATAACTTGGAATTAAATTTTTTTCATTTTTTATCACTCTTATACCTTTTCCACCGCCGCCAGAGCCAGCTTTTAAAATTACTGGATAACCAATTTTTTTTGCTATACTCTTAGCTTCTTCTATATTTTTTAAATATCTTTCAGATCCAGGGATAACTGTTAACCCATTCTTTTTCATTAGTTTTTTTGCTAATAATTTGTCACCAAACATTTTAATTTGTTCACTTGTTGGGCCTATGAATGTCATTTTATGTTTAGCAACCATCGATGCAAAATCTGGATTTTCTGATAAAAAACCAGCGCCTGGATGCACAGCATCTGCATTAGTTATTTCCGCTGCAGCAAGTATTGGAACTGGGTTTAAATAACTTTTTTTAATTGATGGTTCACCAATGCAAACAGCTTCATCAGCAAGTCTTACATGCATAGATTCAGAGTCTATTGTTGAATAAACAGCGACTGTTTTAATACCAAGATCTCTACAAGTTCTAACAACTCTAAGTGCTATTTCTCCTCGATTTGCTATTAAAATTTTTTTGAACATTAAATTATTATTTTATTACGATTAAAGGTTGTCCATATTCAACAGATTCACCATCATTAACTAAAATTTTAATAATTTTTCCAGATTTTGGGGCTTTTATTGGGTTAAATGTTTTCATAGCTTCAATGATCAATAAAGTATCTCCTTTTTTTATTAATTGTCCTTTTTTAATATATGTTTTTTTTCCAGGTTCAGGTGAAAGATATACTGTACCTACCATAGGCGAAACTAAAGCTCCAGGATAATCAACTTTAACTCTTTTTGGTTGGTTAATCTCTACTTTTTCAAATGTATTTTTTTTTAAATTATTTTTTTTAAGAGTATTAGTTAATTCTTTAACTGCTTTTGTTAATTTTTGGATTATATCTTTATCTACGTTATATTTTTTAACCATTTTTTTTTTTTAAAAGGTTTTCAATTGCCATGATCGCTAAAATATAACTGTGTGCACCAAAACCAAATATAACTCCATCAGCCACCTCAGATATGTAAGATTTTTTTCTAAATTCTTCTCTTTGATGAATATTTGAGAGATGCACTTCAATTATAGGAATGTTTTCTATTGCTTTAAGGGCATCCATAATTGCTATAGAAGTATGAGTATAGGCACCAGCGTTTATTAACAACCCATTATATTTATCATTTACACATTCGTGTATCCAAGAAATTATTTTTGACTCTTCATTACTTTGTTTAAAAATTGTGTTTAACTTAATGTTTTTACTGAATTCTTTTGTTTTATTCTCAATTTCTTTTAATGAAGTTTTCCCATAAATTTCCAATTCCCGTTTGCCTAATAAATTTAAATTAGGTCCATTGATTACAAGGATATTTTTCATAGTTAAGTATAATTAAATTTAATAATTATAATAAACTTTTTAATTTTT
>PTKQ01000083.1 GCA_002937815.1 Alphaproteobacteria bacterium MarineAlpha6_Bin2
TTGGTTAGCTGAAACAGGTATCTTTGGATTCCTTTTTTTTATAACATTTTTAATTAGTATTTCTATAAAAATAATTAAATACAAAAAAATTGTGTTTGATGATTTAATTATTTTTAGTATTTTGCTGTCCCTGATACCTAAGTTAGTTCCAATGATGCCGTCATTGAATTTTTTTTCAAATTGGAATGCAATATGTTTCTGGTTATTAATTGGATGGCTACTTTCTTTTCTACCAAAAGAAAGTAATAAAAAAAAATCTATAAAGAACTTATCACATTTCTGATTTCTTTTGCAGCTTGTTTAATTTGATTTTTATTTTTGCTTCTTAAAACTATATTTACACCTTTTTTTCTTTTTTGTAAAAAGGGATAACTTCCTATTTCAACTTCATCAAATTGATTTTGAATTCTAAACAAATCCTTTGCAATAATACTTTCAGGTACATTAACTAAAATTGTTTTAGAAATCCTTGGTATCCCATGTTTAATTTTATTAATAATATTTTGAAACATTGCTATCATTATTTCAGGGATGCCGGCCATAACAAAAACATTTTTTATTCTAAAGCCTGCTGCTTTGGTTATTGGATTATACAAAAGCTCTGAACCTTTTGGAATAAATGCCATTTTCTCCCGTGCTTTATTCAAAGGTTGTTCTAAAGAAGAATAATATTTTTTTAAAATTTGAATTGCTTTTTTATTTTTAATTAGTTTAACTTTAAATGCTTTAGCTATTGATAACGCTGTTAAATCATCGTGCGTTGGACCTATACCGCCGGTAGTAAAAATATAATCATATTTATTCCTAGTTTGATTAACTGTATCTATGATTTGTTTAATATTATCTTTAATTATTCTTACTTCAATAACGTCTATTCCTTTAATACTTAATTCTTTACACAAATAATGTTTATTTGTATCTATTGTTCTTCCAGATAAAATTTCATTACCAATAATAATAATACACGCAGTTGGATTTTTTGTTTTTTTCATTAGAATAATATTTTAAAATTTATTTAAAATGACAAATCCACATTTTAAGTCTAATTCAAAAAAAGAAAAAATAAATATTTATAATTCAAGACAATTTCTATTGATGGAAAAAGCTGGCAATCTTGCTGCAAGAACTTTAGACTACATTACCCAATTTGTAAAACCGGAAATAACAACACAAAAACTGAATGAGTTATGCCATAACTTTATTATTAAAAATAAAGCTAAACCAGCGCCTTTAAATTACAATGGCTATCCAAAATCTATTTGTACGTCAGTGAATCATGTTGTATGTCACGGGATTCCTTGTAACAAAATACTTGATAAAGGAGATATCATAAATATAGATATCACTGTAATTTTAAATAGTTGGTATGGAGATAGTAGCAGAATGTATGTAGTAGGAAATAATACAAGTATAAAAACTAAAAAATTAATAGATGTTACCTATGAATGTATGATGGAAGGCATTAAACAAATTAAACCTGGGTCAACGCTAGGAAATATTGGTTATACCATTCAAACAATAGCAAATAAAAATAATTTCTCTATTGTTAAAGACTTCTGTGGTCATGGGATTGGGAAACAATTTCACGAATCACCCAGTGTGCTTCACTTCGGTAATAAAGGTGAGGGTTTGGAACTTAAAGAAGGAATGATATTTACCATTGAACCAATGTTAAATGTTGGAACTAATGAAATAAAAATATTAAAAGATGGATGGACGGTTGTTACGAAAGACAAAAAATTATCTGCACAATTTGAACATACGATCGGTGTAACTCATGATGGTTATAAAATATTTACACTATCTCCAAAAAAATATCGTAAACCTCCTTATTGAAATTAAAATTATTATCACAATATTAAATAATGATACCTAGATATTCACTAAACCAAGTTACTTCAATCTGGACAGATAAAAATAGATACGAAATTTGGCTTCAAATAGAAATTCTTATATGTGAAAAACTTTGCATTGATAAAAAAATTTCAAAGAAAGATTTTTTACAAATTAAAAAAAAAGCCAAGATTGATGTTGAAGATATACAAAAATTAGACAAAAAAACACATCATGAAATTATAGCTTTTCTAAATAGTATTTCAAAAAAGATAGGAAAAAGTTCTAGATATATCCATCAAGGAATAACATCATCGGATATTATTGATACTGCATTTTCTATTCAATTAAAAAAATCAACAGAAATTATAATAACAGATATAAAAAAACTTTTAAAAGTTTTAAAAACAAAAGCATATAAATATAAAAAAACTATTTGCCTAGGAAGAACTCATGGAATCCATGCTGAACCGACTACTTTTGGATTAAAAATAGCTGGATTTTATGCTGAAATGGAAAGAAATCTTAAAAGATTAAAAAATGCAAAAGATGGTATTTCAATATGTGCAATTTCTGGAGCTGTTGGAACTTATGCAACAATACATCCATCAGTTGAAAATTTTGTAGCAAAAAAAATGGGTCTCAAATCGGAAACTGTATCAACACAAATTATTCCGAGAGACAGGCATGCAAATTTATTTTCTATTTTTGGAATTGTAGCAAGTTCAATTGAAAGAATTGCTACAGAGATAAGACATTTACAAAGAACTGAAGTAAGAGAAGTTGAAGAATTTTTCTCAAAAAATCAAAAAGGTTCTTCTGCAATGCCTCATAAAAAAAACCCAATTTTATCTGAAAATCTAACTGGATTATCTAGGTTTATCAGGTCCTCGGTCATGCCTATGATGGAAAATATTGTACTTTGGCATGAAAGAGATATTTCTCATTCTTCTGTAGAAAGAATTTTAGCACCTGATGTTACAATATCTTTAAACTTTGCGCTAAATAGATTAACTAATCTTATTTCTAATTTAAAAATTTTTCCTGAAAATATGAAAAAGAATTTAGATCTATTAAATGGATTAGTGTTTTCTCAGGCTCTTTTACTTTTAATGATAGATAAAAAAGGAATGGAAAGACAAAAAGCTTATAATATTGTTCAAAAAAATGCTATGGATGTATGGAACTCAAAAAAAAACTTTCTAGAAACTATCAAAAAAGACAGGGATGTTAGAGGCATTTTGAATGATTCTGAATTATCAAA
>PTKQ01000084.1 GCA_002937815.1 Alphaproteobacteria bacterium MarineAlpha6_Bin2
ATTTATAAATTTAATGGTTCAGAATTAAAAAAAACTGCAACTAAATTAGTTTTTGGAGATGGAAATCCAAAGTCAAAAATTATGCTAATAGGAGAGGCTCCTGGATATGAAGAAGATATATCAGGTCTACCCTTCGTTGGAGCCGCTGGAAAAAAACTTGATGAAATGATTAATGCTATTGGATTAAATAGAAGAAAAAATGTCTATATAACAAATATTGTTCCTTGGAGACCTCCAAATAATAGAACGCCTACAGAAAAGGAAGTTTCAATATTTGTACCATATGTTGAAAAGCATATTGGTATTATAAATCCAGATATAATTATACTTCTTGGAAATATTGCCGCAAAAGCTATATTGAAAACTAAAAAAGGTATAACAAAACTCCATGGTAATTGGTTTAATTATAAAAATCCTTATCAAAATAAGTCGATTTACGTTATTTGCATTTTTCATCCTAGTTTCCTATTGCGTTCTCCAGGCCAAAAAAAATATGCCTGGGAGGATTTAAAAAAAGTTGAAAAAAAAATTAATGAATTAAAAATAGAAATTAATGAAAAAAATTAAATCCTTAAATATAGCTATCTTAACAATATCAGACAGTAGAAATGAAAAAACAGATAAGTCTGGAAATATTTTAAAAAAAAAAATTAATAATTCTGTGCATAAAGTTTTTGAAAAAAAAATATGTAAAGATGAAAAAAAAGAAATCGAATTAACATTAAAACATTGGCTAAAACAAGACGATTTAAATGTTATAATTGCTAGTGGTGGAACTGGACTAACGCGAAGAGATATAAGTCCTGAAGTTTTTAAAAAATTTTTCGAAAAAGAAATTCCTGGCTTTGGTGAAATGTTTAGATTCTTAAGCTATAAAAAAATCAAAACATCAACTTTGCAAACTAGAGCGTGTGCTGGGACATCAAAAGGAAAATATCTTTTTTTATTACCCGGATCTCCATCAGCCTGTAAAGATGCATGGGATCAAATTATAAGACATCAATTAGACTCGTCTTTCAAGCCGTGTAATTTAGTTGAAATTTTACCAAAAATAAAATAATGGACTTTGATTTAGAAAATTATTTTGGAAAAAAAGTTGTAGGAATAGATGAGGTAGGAAGAGGACCATTGGCTGGTCCTGTGTTAGCAGCTGCAGTTTATATAGATAGGTCATTATGGAAATATTATTTAAAAAAATATCCAACTATATCCAAAATTAACGATTCAAAAAAAATATCAAAAAAAAATAGAAAAAAAATTTATGATATTCTAACAAAAACAATTTCTTATGGGATAGGAGCATCAAGTGTAAAAGAAATCGATAAAAAAAACATATTGCAAGCAACATTGATAGCTATGGAAAGAGCGTATAAATCATTAAATATAAATGCTGAATTTGTTATAGTAGATGGTATTAACATACCCAAAATTAATACTAAAGTTAAAGCAATTAAAAATGGAGATAATAAGTCAATTTCAATAGCTTCCGCTTCAATAATTGCTAAAGTTTTACGTGATAAATTAATGGAAAAATTGTCTAATAAATATCCAAGATTCTTCTGGGAACAAAATTCTGGCTATGGTACAAAAAAACATATTGAAAATATTAAAATATTTGGAATAACGCCACATCACAGAAAATCATTTAAACCAATTCTAAAAATGATAAAATAAAATAACATTGTCGGGATCAAAAATGGAAATAAGAGAAAAGCTTAGTGTAAATAAAATTATTCAGGGCAACTGCATTGAAAAAATGTCAGATTTCCCTGAAAATTCTTTTGATCTAATATTTGCTGATCCTCCTTATAATCTTCAATTAGAAAAAACCCTTAAAAGGCCTGACCATTCTATAGTAAATGGTGTTAGAGAAGATTGGGATCAATTTAAAAATTTTGAGGATTATGACAAATTTACTTACAATTGGCTTAATGCTGCGAGAAGAATACTCAAAAAAAATGGTTCATTATGGGTAATAGGAACATATCACAATATTTTCAGAATTGGAAAAATTTTACAAGATTTAGGTTTTTGGATTTTAAATGATGTTGTTTGGATAAAAACAAATCCAATGCCAAATTTTAGAGGTACAAGATTTTCTAATGCCCATGAAACTATTATTTGGTGCACAAAAAACAAAAATTCTAAATATACCTTTAACTATAATCTTATGAAATCACTTAATGACAATATTCAATTAAGGAGTGATTGGGTTTTCCCAATATGTAATGGTTCTGAAAGATTAAAATCCAACGGTATTAAAATACATCCAACTCAAAAACCCGAAACACTTCTGACAAGAATAATTCTTTCTGCAACTAAACCTGAAGATTTAATATTGGATCCCTTTTTTGGAACAGGAACCACTGGAGCAGTATCAAAAAAATATAATAGAAATTTTATAGGAATTGAAAGTAATAAAAAATATATAAACTTTGCTAGAGAAAGAATAAAAACAACAGTATCAATAAAAAATTTAGATAGTTTAAATTTTAAAGAAAATAAAGAACAAATAAGAATTCCTTTTGGACGCTTAATAGAATTGAACCTTATAATGCCAGGAGAGATACTTCATGATTTAAAAAAAAGGTGGAATGCAAAAGTTAAAATTGATGGTTCATTAATTACTGAAAATTTTAAAGGATCCATTCACACTATTGCAGCTAAGCTTCAAAACTTACCATCATGTAATGGTTGGACTTTTTGGTACAAATCAGAAAAAAATAATTTAGTTAGTATCGATTTGCTTAGAGAAAAAGCAAGATCTGAATTAAAACAAACTTAAATGATCAAGTACTTTTTTCATCAATGTAGATATTGGTAAAAACTTTATTCTATTTTTTTTTAACCATCTTCCATATTTAATATCAATTTCCTTTTTGGTTTCTGCCCTTAAAAATCTTATTTCTAATTTATAATTACTTATATTATATTTCAAAATACCAGGTACCTTAATCCAATTCAATTTTACAGGCGCCATATCCTTTGCTTTATTTGATGTAAATTTATAATCATACCATTCTGATCCAGGTATTTCCATTAAACCATTCAGAAGTTTACTTCCTATTCTTT
>PTKQ01000085.1 GCA_002937815.1 Alphaproteobacteria bacterium MarineAlpha6_Bin2
TATTTATAAAAGACTGTTACTCTAAAGTTTTTAATTGCTAGAATGCTTTACACTGATGGTTTGAATACTTTGTTCGTATTTGGAGGAATTTATGCTGCAACTTTATTTAAAATGGATTTCGGTGAAATTATTTTATTTGGAATTGCTCTTAACATATTTGCTGGAATAGGATCAATTATTTTTGCTTTCTTTGATGACAGATATGGTCCAAGAAAAATTATTAAGTTCTGTCTTTTAGCATTAATTATAATTTGTTTATTGATACTACTAATAAATAATAAAATCTATTTTTGGTTTCTTGGAATGGGAATAGGATTATTTATTGGAGGCCTGCAATCAACTAGTAGATCCTGTATGTCAAGAATGACAGAAAAAAATAACCAATCACAAATGTTTGGAATTTATGCGCTATCAGGAAAAATTACAGCATTCCTTGGACCCTTTTTTGTAGCAATACTAACTTCTACATTTAATAATCAAAAAGCTGGTTTTTTTAGTATTATTATTTTTTTAATTTTAGGTTATTTAATAATTAGAAATTTAAATTTGCCGAAAGGCAGTCATTGTTGAGGTCCAAAAATCTGATCTACTATAGTTTTAATTGACACGCCTATAAATTCATCTCTCAAATTTGTATAAAAATAGTAATCAGATAATCTGGAAAATAATACATTATATTTTACTATCTTTCTTTTCTTTTCATCATTATTTGAATAAATTCCAGCATTGTAACCTTTAATAAATATTTTTTTTCTTTTATTCTCTAATTTAATCCAATCATGACCTGTATATAAAAATAGTTTAAAGTTATTTTTCACAACTAGATTTTCTAAATCATTAATTAATAATTCTTTGTTCATACAAATTTGATTAAAAATTTTCTCAAACTTTTTCTGGTTAAGTTTATTCAATTTTTTACTTTCTTTAAGTTCCCAATGCCATCCCAAAATAAAAGCTAAAACAAAATCTTTTCTTTCATCAGAATTTAATTCATTTGTTGAACAAAAATCAGCGGTGTAAATCTTATCAAATTTTTTATCAATAAATTCTTCATCTAATTCTTCAGCTAAAATATTTGAGAAGAAGAAAAAAGTTATAAAAGTAAAATAAAAAATATTTTTCATAATTTTTTTTAAAGTTATAATCTTAAATAAGATGTTGAAACTTTTGAAAATCTCAATACTTTTATTATTTTTTTTTTTGATTCATCCTAATTTATCATTTTCCAATGAACTTATTGAAAGAATAAAAAAAGTTGAAAAATCTGTTAGTGATGCAGAGGATGCTTTTGCAATAGGCTCAAAAGGTCATTTTCAAAGTTTGGAAGAGCTTTTAGAGATAAGAAAGAAGTTAGTTAGAGCAAAGGAAATGTATGCAGAAATAAAAAATTATGAAACTAAATTAGAAACTGCACATTATAGAAACACTACAATTAGAATTTTGGATGATTTAGAACCCTTAACAAAATATATAATTGAACATTCTGGATTAGATCCAAAGCATTAAATATATTCTTTTTTAAAAATTTTTAAATTATCTAATAAAAGTTGTTCTTTTTCTAAAAGTCTTTTTTTAGATTGGATTCCTAATAATAATCTTTTGCGAGCATTTGTTGTATTCCTATAAAAAAATTGAAGATTATTTTCGTTTTCATAGATAGGATCTAATTGTTTATTTTTTGTTTTAAGAAAAAAATCTTTGTAAACTTTATAAGTGTTAAAATGATTTTGTAGAGATTTGCAGATACCAGATTGATAAAAAGCAAAATCTTTTATGATATAGTATGCTACAGCTGAATATAGACGCTCATCTTTTATTAAAGATAAAATTTTTTTAATATTTTCTAATGATTGTTTGGGTGTATAAATAGTTTCTATAGAGCGACTGACTTCAATGCCCAAAGAATTGTCTAATTGGTTCCTTTTATTAAGAGTTCTATCAGGTTCGTTAATACCCAACAAAGTTTTTTTATTATGTAATAATTGCTCGAACTCAACATTTTCACAACTTGAGAGTGCATCATCAACTTTTGTTTTATTTTTATCATTAAGTTCCAGCGATGGCCATTGATCATCAGACAATAAAGGGTGAATATTTAAAGTTAAAAGAAAAAAGAAAACTAAACAAATTCTAAAACAATGGTTTTGCATCTTTTTCATCCATAGCAGTTTTGTTATAAATCACATAAGGTGCATCAATGCCTTGTTTGACTGAAAAACCTAGCCACATACCAACTGCACCGTGTCCTGGAACTCCACAAAAAACTGCATATTTTCCAATTGTATAATCTGCTCTATTTTTTGCTTTAAATTTAATATCTTCTTTACATGATAAACAGCCATACTCAGGTCCAAGGCTATATGCTCTTGCTACAGCAACTAGTTCTGGTCCAGCTTCTTCTGGAACGGCGTTAACATCAAAGGATTTAATTATTGCAACACTGTGTCTATAATTGCCATCAGGGTTATGAAATTTTATATTTACATCCCACTCTTCAGGAACTACTAATTCTGCTGAACCATCATAAAAGCCATTATAATTCCATGAACCATTATTTCCATTATAAGCAGCTTTAAGGTTAAAAGTTACTTGTTTTTTTGTATTATCTACAGCCATCCACGATGGGTTGTTTTTTTCTTCTGCAATTAAAAAATTAAATTGAAAAAACAGAGACAATAAAAAAAAAAAATTTATTTTTTTTTTGTTAAACATTTTATCTAAGAAATATAGGGCATCTTCTTAAAAAAAAAGATGCCCTAAAAATTTAGACTTTAAATTTTAGTCTACTGTAAAAACTAATAGATTATCACCACGTGGTGCATTAATTTGTGCATTACCACCAGAAGCAACTGCAACATGAAGTTTGCCACCTAATTCATAAAGAGAACAAGCAGCATTAGCTCCGGCTCCAGTTTGGAACTCCCATAGTTTTTTACCGGTTTTTGCGTTATAAGCTCTGAAGTAACCATTGGCTTCTCCAGCAAAGACAACGCCGCCTCCAGTAACACAGGTACCACCGATCATTGGTTGGTCAGTATCAACTTCCCACTCAATTTTGCCGGTGTCTACGTT
>PTKQ01000086.1 GCA_002937815.1 Alphaproteobacteria bacterium MarineAlpha6_Bin2
TTCTCTGTTTGGTCAAATTCTCGATTTGCTATAAAGACGTAAATTCCCGTTGATGCAAAAGCCAAGAGTATAATCGAAACTCCGATGGGAATTCCAATTATGATAATCGATTCATCGGATATTCTAAGCCCAAGCACTTCGGGGAAAAAGGCAATCAGGAGGATAAAAGAAAAGTAAGTTAAAAGTGTAACGGCTGATAGAAGCCAGCTAACAAAAGACTTTCTTTTAACTAGAGATTTGAATTCTTCACTTCTAATAATCTTTTTTTCTAAACGAGACCCCATTGAAATTAGATCACTTAAATTTTATCTCTCGTTATTGTAATTTTTTTAGAAATTTTATATTTATTTAAATTTAAGAACTTTTTCGACATTTTATTCATTTCTTTTTGAACATAATTTCTTATGTCATGGGTAATGTGCATCGAACAAAATTTGGGTCCACACATTGAACAAAATTGAGCAACCTTTGCTCCTTCTGCTGGCAAAGTTTCATCGTGAAGAGATTCTGCTTTTTTTGGGTCTAGTGACAAATTAAATTGATCACGCCATCTAAATTCAAATCTAGCTTCACTTAACGCATCATCTCTAATTTGCGCACCAGGATGACCTTTAGATAAATCGGCTGCGTGAGCAGCTATTTTATAAGTTATTACTCCTTCTTTAACATCGTTTTTATTTGGAAGTCCAAGATGTTCCTTTGGCGTTACATAACAAAGCATTGCTGTTCCATACCAACCAATCATGGCTGCTCCTATTGCACTTGTGATATGATCATAGGCAGGAGCAATATCTGTTGTCAATGGTCCTAGTGTGTAAAAAGGAGCCTCATTGCAAATTTTTAATTGTTTTGTTACATTTTCTTTAATTAAATGCATTGGGATATGACCAGGGCCTTCAATCATTACCTGACAATCCATTTGATAGGCAATTTTATTTAATTCACCTAAAGTTTCTAGTTCTGCGAATTGTGCTTTATCATTTGCATCAGCAATTGAGCCTGGTCTCAAACCATCTCCAAGTGAGAACGAAACATCATAGGATCTCATGATTTCACAAATTTCTCTAAATTTAGTGTACAAAAAATTTTCTTTATGATGCGCAAGACACCATTTGGCCATTATTGATCCACCTCGAGAAACAATTCCGGTTTTTCTTTTGGATGTTAAAGGTATATAATGTAACCTAACGCCAGCGTGGATTGTAAAATAATCAACCCCTTGTTCAGCTTGTTCTATTAATGTATCTCTAAATATTTCCCAAGTTAATTCTTCTGGCTTACTTGTTTTTTCAAGAGCTTGATATATTGGAACTGTGCCAATTGGAACAGGAGAATTTCTTATTATCCATTCACGAATATTATGGATATTTTTTCCTGTTGATAAATCCATAACCGTGTCTGCACCCCATCGAATAGCCCATATCATTTTTTCAACTTCTTGATATGCAGTTGAAGTGACAGATGAATTTCCGATATTTGCATTTATTTTGATATAAAAATTTCGACCAATAATCATTGGCTCTAATTCTAAATGATTTATATTTGCAGGAATAATAGCTCTTCCTCTAGCAATTTCTTTCATAACATATTCTGGAGTTATAAATTGAGGAAAATTTTTATTTCTACATTTTTTTTTATTTTTTTTTCTAAATTCATTTTCTCGCAATGCAACAAATTCCATTTCAGGAGTAATTATGCCTTTTTTAGCAAAATATAATTGCGTAATAGGATTTTTGTTTGCTTTAAAGCAATTTTTGTTTTTTCTGTTAAAAGATTTTAACACTTTCGAGTTATGTTTTAAAAAACCATTATCTTTCCATGTCACCTTTCTTCCTTTATACTCAACAACGTTTTGTTTTTTTTTAATCCATTTATATCTAATAGGTTTAAGACCTTTAGAAATATTGTAATTATTATTTTCCTTTAATTCTGAATAAACTCCCGAAGTATCATATAGGTATATACTGTTTGGAACTGCTTTTTTGTCCAAGTTTATTTTTCTCAAAGGAACTTTAATTTCTGGAAATATATTTCCACTTAAATAAATTTTTTTTGAAGCAGGATATGGACCCAATGTTAATTTATTCAGCCCATTACTTGCATTTCCTTTTTTTATTATTTTTTTCATACTAAAAGAATTTTTTATTTTGAAGGAGAAAGAAATTCTTGAAAGTCTCTTTCCCTTCGCTAAAATTACTTAGTTCAGGTCTTAAGGGTATCTTTCTCAGCTAATTTAGCACCCCTAAGAGACAATATATTTATTGAATATTAATTTATTACAATCGTCAAGTAACATTATACAATAAATGAAGAATTTTTATTTAATTTTTTTTGTATAATTGAAATGTTAGAGTTAATCACAATATCTTCCTTTTAATTTAAAAATATGAGTTTAAAATCTTCAAAAAAAAAATTGCTACCTATTGGTTTTAGAGATATTTTGACAAATGAAGCAAATCTTCAATTAAATTATGCAAATCAGTTAATTAAAAGTTTTAATAGATGGGGTTATAATTTAATTGAACCTCCGTTAATAGAATATGAAAAAACATTGTCAGATATCAAAAATGATAAACTATCTAGTAAAACTTTTACATTTTTGGATCCTTTAACAAAAGAAAACTTATCTTTAAGACCCGATATTACAACCCAACTAGCCAGAATTGCATCAGATCGATTATTTGACCTCCCAAAGCCTATAAGATTATGTTATTACGGAGATGTTTTTAGAGCTGACAAGCCTAAATTGTCAGATGATAGGCAATTTAAACAAGCGGGTGTAGAATTAATAGGCTCAGATAGTTTTTTTGCTGATATAGAGATAATTATTTTAAGTTTAGAATCTCTTTCTCAGATTGGTTTTAAAGAAATCAGTTTAGACTTAAATATTCCAATTATAATTGAGAAAATATTCCATGATTTAAATATTGATAAAGATAAAAAAAATGAGCTAAAAAAATTAATTGCAAAAAAAGATATAAAAACTTTAAAAGATTTTGATAAAAATTTATATGAAATATTAATCCAATTAATAGAAGTCTCGGGACCGCTTAAAAAAA
>PTKQ01000087.1 GCA_002937815.1 Alphaproteobacteria bacterium MarineAlpha6_Bin2
TAAAATAATACTTAAATATAAAAACAAGTTTATTAAAAGAATGTCAAATTTAGGTAATGTTTACAATACGCTATTTTTAAAAAATGAAGAATTAAAAACAACATTAGAATTATTATTTTTTTTGTCAAAAGATTTAGATAATAATATAGCGCCAATTTTAAAAGAAGTTGGATATAACAAAACACATTTTTCGGTTATTTTTTTATCTTCAAAAAGTTTTTATTTAACAATTAAAGAATTACTTTCAATTTTAAATATAAGGAAACAAAGCTTGTCTAAAGTAATTAATAAACTTAAAGAAGATGGTATAATTCTTTTAAAAGAATCAAAAAGGGACAAAAGAAAGAAAAATATTTATTTAACAAAAAAAGGTATGAAAATTGAAAAAAAAATAAACCAACAGCATTTAAATAAAATTGCATTTGCTTATAAAAATGCTGGAACCGAGACAATAAATAGTTTTAAAAAGATTTTAATTAATTTAATTAGCAATAAATCGAAAAAAATTTTAAAAAAATAAAAAGAATTTATAAAGAAAAAAATGGCGGAATTAAACATACCACATATTTTAGTTGTTGACGATGACAAAAGAATTTTAGAGCTAATAAAAAATTATTTAAACAACAATAATTTTAGGGTTACTATTGCTGAAAATACTGAAGTTGCTAGAGAAAAATTAGAAAACTTGGAATTCGATTTGTTAATAGTTGATATAATGATGCCAGGAGAAAATGGTTTAGAATTTACAAAATCATTAAAAAAAACA
This sequence comes from Alphaproteobacteria bacterium MarineAlpha6_Bin2, assembly GCA_002937815.1. Taxonomy (GTDB): domain Bacteria; phylum Pseudomonadota; class Alphaproteobacteria; genus PTKQ01. Next base: position 767 of record PTKQ01000087.1, read on the forward strand.
AATTTAAACAATCCTATTATACTTCTAAGTGCATTGGGAACTGCCAATGATAGAATTAATGGTTTAGAAATAGGTGCTGATGATTATTTACCAAAACCCTTTGAACCAAAAGAACTACTTTTGAGAATAAAAAATCTATTAACAAGAAACAAGACAAATAAAACAAAAATAAAATTTGTAAAATTTGGGCCATTTAAATTTAATTTAAAAAAAGAAATTTTAATAAAAGAAAATTCCAGAATTATACTTACTCCTAGTGAATCTAAAATTTTACAGATACTAGCAAAAAATAATAATGAGCCAATTTATAGAGAAGATTTATCTAAAATCTTAAAAATACCTTTATCCAGTAGGGCATTAGATGTTCAAATAACTAGATTAAGACATAAAATAGAAAAAAATAAAAAATTTCCTATCTATCTCCAAACAGTAAGAGGTAGGGGGTATGTTTTAAAAATTGATTAATTAGTTATTTTTTTTTAGTATGATAAAAAAATTTTTACCAAAAACACTTTTAGGAAGATCTACATTAATTTTATTAATTCCTTTAATTGTTCTTCAAATAATTGTAACTCTAATTTTTTATAATAGACATTGGGATACAATCTCCAGGCATAGAGCTACCAATTTTGCTGGTGATATTGCACTTTTAGTTGAATCATTTGAAAAATTTAATTCATTAGACAATCAAGAGTGGTTTTTAAACCATGCTTCCGCAAAATTACAATTACAAACAAAATTTAAATCTGGTGAAAAAATTTCTATTTTTAAATATCCTGATAGACCATCATTATTAGAAAAACATTTGACAGATTCTTTATTACCTTTAAAAAAGTTATTTACAGTAAATATTAATAATAAAAAAAAATTAATAAAAGTTTTAGTCCAAACTCAAAATGGCATTTTAGAATTTACAACAAATAAAAAAAGAATTTACAGTTCTACAACATATATTTTTATTCTTTGGATGATTGGCTCTTCATGTATTTTATTCATCGTAGCTTTAATGTTTCTCCGCAATCAAATTAAACCTATAAGAAGATTGGCAATTGCCGTTGATAGATTTGGCAAAGGAAGAGATATTAAAGATTTTAAACCATCTGGTGCAAACGAAGTTCGAAGAGCAGCATCAGCGTTCCAAGCTATGAAAGAAAGAATTGAAAATTCTATAACTCAAAGAAATAGAATGTTTTCTTCTATATCTCACGATATAAGAACAATATTAACTCGAATGAAACTTGAATTAGAATTTATTCCAAAAAAAGAAAAAAAAGAATTAGAAAAAGATGTAAATGAAATGAAAGAAATTGTCAGTGAATACTTAAACTATGCAAAAGGAGAAAAAAAAGAAAAAGCAAAAAAAATTAATATTGTTAAAGTGATAAGTTCTATATTAAAACGCTATTTAAATAAAAACATTTCTTTTGTAAGAAAAGAAAACACTTATCTCTTCATTAAATTAAATTCTTTTAAAAGATGTTTCAATAATATTTTGTCTAATAGTTTAAAATTTGCTAATAAAATTAATATTACTTATAAAAAGAAAAAAAATCACTTGCTTATAATAATAGATGATGATGGGCCTGGTATTCCACCAAATGAAAGAGACAAAGTATTAATGCCATTTTATAGAATTGAAAATTCAAGAAATCGGGATACAGGAGGAGTCGGTTTAGGCTTAACTATTTCCTCAGATATTATTCTTGCACATGGCGGGAATTTTTATTTAGATGATTCCCCACAAAAAGGATTAAGAGTCAAAATTAGTTTGCCTTTATAATAAAACTCTCAATTAAACTTAACCTTGTATCCAAGATAGCCATTGTTTTTTCATTATTAAATGAAAAATCTTTAAACCATTCATTTAAAATTGATAAATAAACTAAGGAAAATATTATTAATTTTATGTGACCCTTTATCGGTTTAGTATTAATTAACGAAAGATTTAAAATTAATTTCATTGTTTTAAAAAAACTTTCATATAAATTAATTGCTAAGTTTGGTTGGGTTTTTAAAGATGAATAAATATTATTTATACTTGCTTTATAATGGTCCAAAATTTCAAATCTAGTCATACATATTTCAAACAAATTGTCTTTAATATTCTTTCCCAATGACAATTTTTTAATTTTCTTTTCCATCATTGAATCTATTCTAGTAAAAAAAGAAATAACGATTTGTTCTTTATTTTGATAAAAAATATTAAATTCTTTTAATTTAA
>PTKQ01000088.1 GCA_002937815.1 Alphaproteobacteria bacterium MarineAlpha6_Bin2
ATGGATCATTCTGAAAGATGTTTTATTAGCTCTGGGACAAGTAGCCGCTTTAATCGTTGTTATTCAAAATGCCATTGGGATTTGATATGGAATTATCACCACACGAACAAAAAATACTGGATATTGTAAATAATCATCCTGAAATATTGGATAACCCGGAAAAAAGAGCACATATTGCTGAACTATATGGTTTATCAGAAAAAACGCTTCGGAATAGAATCGCTGAATTGAAGAAATACGGGTTTATTGGTTCAAATTCCAAGGTAATAAAAAGCGAGCGGAAACCTCTCATTACTGAAAATGACGAAATCAATCTAGCTGCTATTTTGGATATTATTAAACTGGAAAAAATATTTATCCTTAAGCTAACACTTTTTTTTACAATGATTGGTTTAATCTATTCTCTTCTTGCTACGTTGTATTTCAAATCAACAATTTCTATGTACCCAGCAGGTGAGCTCAGTCAATCCGGTGGAGTTTTGGGAGAATTCCAGGGGTTGGCAAAAACATTCGGTATGGGCAGTCTCGGTCCCACACCTACTTATAATATACCCGATATTATAAATAGCAGAAGACTTAAAAAAGATATCGTACAAAAAATATGGAAAACTCAAAATTTTCCAGAAGGTTCTAACTTAGTCACTTTTTGGGAATTAGATAAGCCAAAGTTTTTTTCACCAAGAAAATGGATATCAAAGTTTTTACCTAAAGGGAATTTTATTGCTGACTCTAATGCAAAATTAATTCATGAAGCTATATTAGATTTAGACGACCTAATTACAGTACGGGAAGAAATATCTGGTCTAATCACAGTTTCCATTATGATGCAAGATCCTACCTTGGCAGCGAATATTGCAAATTATATTGCAAATTATGTGAAAGATTTTATTTCATATGAACAACATCGAGAGGCTCAAAGAAATCGCAAATTTGTTGAAGACCAAAAATTAGATGCAAAAATTCAATTTGAGTTGTCAGAAGAACTGTTGACATCTTTTAGGAAAAAACATCCCATTCCAAGAGATACGCCAGAGTTGCAGATGCAAAGGAGCCGTTTAGAGAGTGGAATCGAAGAAAACCGGGCAGTTTATATAACGATTCGCCAACAATATGAAATAGCCAAAATTGAAGAAGCAAAGGAAAAGCTGTTAATAAATATTCTAGACATAGCAGAACCTGCTATAAAGAAAGATAAACCAAAACGAACCTTAATTGTATTATTATCCTTGTTTGGTGGATTCATGATATCTATTCCAATCGCTTTATTCAGAGACTAATAATAACAGGTTATTATTACAGTGCTTAAGAGTCGTCTCTTTAAAAACTCAATTTACACTATTGCTGCCCTTTCGTGTGTTGGGCTTGTCCCTTTTCTATTTAATATACTTGTTGCTCGCACTTTTGGAAAAGAAGTATTAGGTGAAGTAAACATAGCTTTAAGTTTTTCCTTAATCATTACTTTATTTGTGACGAATTATTTTGGCACAGCTGGAAATAAATTTCTTGCTGAATACCGTGGCCGAAATTATTTGGAACCTTTTAAGTTTATACTTTTTTCTATCCTGATAGTACCCGTTTTATTCTTAACAATTATTGTTTTATTTCTCATTTGGCAATGGGATTATTTTTCATCCCAATTTTCAATACAACCAGAATTGCTTTTACCCATTATTTTTTACATTTATTTCAGATCATATTATATTATTCTCAGAAGATTATTCTATGGAGTCAACCTCGTAAAAAATTATGCAATTATTGAAATCAGTTCAGATTTGTTTTTCTTTATATCGATTGGTCTTGTGACCTCGCTAAACCTTCCTCACCTTCTTATTCATACTTATTTAATGGGTTATATATTTTTTACAATTCTTAGCCTTATATTGTTGAGTAAAAAATATAAAACAATCATTGACCCCCTTCAAAGTGTTACGCATTATAATTATAAACCTATTCTTCGGGATGTTAATAAATATGGGCTTTTTACCATGATTGGAACGTCAGCCAGTACGGGGACGGGTTATCTGTCTATGATTTTTACAGGTTATTATTTATCCACTTCAGATGCTGGAACTTATTCATCCGTTTTAGCCATCATAAGTATACTCATGTTTTTGCCGAGACTTGTCACTCAAGTATTATTACCGGAATTTTCAAAATTGTATGGTGCTGGAGATTATGCTTTAATTTTAAAAACACTTAAATATACGATCGCATCTCTTACGGCAATTGCCCTTGTAATAATTGTTCCTCTTTTCATTTTTTCAGATAAAATATTGGCCATTTTTGGCCCATCATTTTCAAATGGGAATCAAATATTAAGAATTATTCTTCCAAGTGTTTTTCTGCGAATTGTTTCTGTACCACTGATTACGTTTTTGTCGGGGACAAAATATGTTTTATATCCAAATATTGGTGGCATAATTATTTTTATTTCATCCGTTATAAGTTGGTACTTATTAGTGCCTTCCCTAAACCTAATTGGCATAGCTATCGGATACTCATTTGGTATTATTTTGGGGATTGTGTATTTAATAATCATGTCTGGAATTAAATTAAGAAAATTCCAATTAGAACATTAACCAATCAATAATATGTTAAACCTGAAAATAGTAATAAAATATTATCTATTTTTATTTCTACTTGTTGATTCGATAAGTGGCTTTGTCAGAATATATTTAGGCATATCTAACCCAATTTTCAATATTGGGTACTGGGTTAGAGGACCAATTCTTATACTATTTATTTTTTATTATATATACCAAATTAGAGAAAATAAATTATTCTTAGATGAAATTCTAACCTTAGTCCTTTTTATTTACTTTATTTTAAATATGTTTTTGAATTATGTTGAATTTCCATCATCTAGAATGATTTCAGAAAATATACTTTATATTTTCCGCTTCCAATTTTTACTTTTTTTATTTGTATTCATTCGAAATAGAATGCACATAGACGAATCCTTAA
>PTKQ01000089.1 GCA_002937815.1 Alphaproteobacteria bacterium MarineAlpha6_Bin2
ATATTTAATATTTTCTTTAATTACTTCTATATTTTTAATTAATAATTCTTTTGCTGCAGACGCAGATAAAGGAAAAACATTATTCACAAAATGCAAAGCCTGCCATAATGCTGATGCAACAAAACACAAAGTAGGTCCGCATTTGGTTGGAATTGTCGGAAGAAAAGCAGCATCAACTGATTTTGGAAAATATTCTGACGCGCTTAAAGAATCAGGCATAACTTGGGATGAGGCTAATTTAGATAAATGGCTAACCAATCCAAAAGCAATGTATCCAAAAACAAAAATGCTATATCCTGGTTTGAAAAAAGCAGAAGATAGAGCCAATGTTATCGAGTATTTAAAAACGAAATAAAAATTTTTTTTTTTATTTTAATGTATTAAATCTTTTGATAGATCTCAAAAAGCATATTGAAACTCATTTAGATTTTCCAAAACCAGGTATTTTATTTTACGATATATCTTCTTTAATGGTTAATGCGGAAATCTGGCAGGAAACAATAAATCAATTCTCAACGTTAGTTAAAAAATATAATCCAGAAGTCTTAGCAGGAATAGAATCTAGAGGTTTTATTTTTGCATCTACTATTGGATACAAATTAGGTTGTAATGTTGTAATGATAAGAAAAAAAGGAAAATTACCAGGAAAAACAATTTCTCATACATATGAGTTAGAATACGGAAAGGATTGTTTAGAAATCCAAAAAAGAGATACATTGAAAAATAAGAAAACTGTACTTATTGATGATTTATTAGCAACTGGAGGAACGGCTGATACTGCAATTAAACTTTTAGAAAAAATAGAAGTTAATATTTTAGCATTTGCATGCTTAATAGAACTTACAAATTTAAAAGGGAGGAACAAAATAACAGTTAAAACAGATTCTTTAATTGCTTTTGATGAATAAATTTCTTCAATTTCTCTTTTTTTTTATTTCTTTTATTTTTTTGCAAAAGTATCTACTAGCAATAGAAATTTCTGGGAAAGCCAAAGTAATAGACGGTGATACTATTAAGATAAATAATGAAAAAATAAGATTATTAGGAATAGATGCATTTGAAATAAAGCAGAAATGTAAAAGTAGGAACAGAACTAAATATAAATGTGGGCAAATTGCTAAATCTACATTAATAGAGATTATTTCAAATCAACCTGTAAAATGTATAAAAGAAAAAAAAGATTATTATAAAAGATGGTTGGCGACTTGTTATGTCGGAAAATTAGATATAGGGGAAAACATGGTGCTTCTTGGATATGCAATAGCTTTTATGTCTAAAAAATATAAAGATGCTCAAGATGAAGCAAAAAAAGTAAAGGCAGGGGCATGGCAAGGAGAATTTATTTCTCCAAAAGAATGGCGGAAAGAAAAAAGAAAATAAATATAAATAATATACAAAAAAAACAAGAATGTAGATTCTACATAAACTGATTACAAATTGAGAAGTTCTTTTTTAAAAAGCTCCTCAGCTAAAAGAATGGTTTCATTTAATTTTGTGATTTCTTTATTAATACTTTTTGAATGTTTTTTTTTATTAATTTTTTTGTCTCTAATTTCTTTTAATTTATTTATGATAACAGCTAAATCACCTGTTTTACTTAAATTTTTATTACTACTATTGTTATCTAATTTTTTATACTGATCGTCTTCAATTTTATTTGTTATTTCTTTTTCTGATTTTGGCAAGACCTTTTTTGTTGTCTTTAAATCTATAATTTCACCATTTTTATTAACCTTTTTTGTTAATAAAAGAACATCATCATCTTTCTCTTTTTTTTTCACATTCTTTTTGCTTATTTTTTTTTTGTCTAATAAACCAGAAAGCAAAGGGGGCTTCAATGAAGGTTTTTTGTTTTGGTTAAAAGTTGCTGAGTTAGAAGTTTTTTTCTTATTTTTTTCCCCTTTAGAAAGTTTTTCTTCAATCATACGTAGTGACTCTTCAATTGTTGGAGGAATATTTTTGTCTTTACCCATAACTTTAGATATACATTAAAAAAAGTATTTTGAAAAATAAAAAATTAGAGGGCGATGTGGGAATCGAACCCACGACAAGCTGATTAAGAGTCAGCTGCTCTACCAACTGAGCTAATCGCCCATTATTCACATGCTTTCTAGCTTATAATCTCGAAAATTATAACCGCTTAACAAAATACCAAAACCAATAAAATACGATATCATGGCAGATCCTCCGTATGAACAAAGAGGTAATGGAACTCCAACTACAGGAATTAAACCTGTAACCATTGCTACATTTATAAAAATACTTAAGAAAAAACTTGATGCAAAACTAATGCCAAATACTTTTGAGAAGTAATTTCTTGAATTTAGACTTATTTTTATTGCCCATAATATTAATATTGCATAAATAGTAAATAATATAAAAATTCCAAAGAACCCAAATTCTTCCCCCAATACTGAAAAAATGAAATCTGTTTGCATTTCAGGTATAAAATTTAAATGGCTTTGTGTTCCTTCTAGAAAACCTTTTCCAAAAAAACCACCAGAACCAAGAGCAATCTTAGATTGGGTTATATGATAATTTGCACCAAGAATATCGGTTTGTTGATCAAGAAAATTAATTATTCTAGATTTTTGATAATCTTTTAAAAAAGACCAAATCACAGGAAAACTCATCGTTCCTAAAATGCCTGATACCAAAAATGTTTTTATTTTCACTCCTGCTAAAAAAAACAGAATAATACCAGAAAAAAAAATGATTAACGCGGTACCTAAATCGGGTTGTTTAAAAACTAATAAAACAGGGAAAGATAAAATAATGAATGGAAATAAAATTCTTTGCTTAATATCAAAACTTTGTAATTTTATCGAATGAAAATATTTGGCTAAAGATAAAATAACAAAGATTTTAAGAATTTCTGCTGGCTGTATTGAAAAAAAATATAAATTTAACCAACGACTAGCTCCACTAATTTCTCTACTAAATAAAAGAGT
>PTKQ01000009.1 GCA_002937815.1 Alphaproteobacteria bacterium MarineAlpha6_Bin2
AATTTACTAACGTTTGCTATTTCAATTTTGCTAAATTCCATTTCAAGATAAAAAGGATTTGCCATTACGCTAACTAAAGCATCTCCAAATTTATATAAAACAACAAACAAAATAATTATTTTCCAATTTCCTTTTTTCATAAAATCACGAAAAGGATTAATCACAGAATCATTAAACCAATGAAAAATATTTTTTTTCTTTTGTGTATCTATCAAAGAATTTTTCTCAGGTTCGCTAGCAAATAAAATTGCAAAGGAACCAATTAAAATTAGAAGAGACATAAGAATATAAACTATTGACCATTCATAAAATGTAGCTAAATATAAGGCTCCAGCGCCTGCTACTAACATTCCAATCCTGTATCCAAAAACATACATACCAGCGCCTGCTCCATATAATTCTTTTTCAAGACTTTCCACTCTAAATGCATCAATTACAATATCTTGGCTTGCTGAAAAAAAAGCGACTAATACAGCAGCCAACACTGTTAATCTTAGATCAACAGATGGATTGCTGTATCCAAGAAAAATTAAAGATGAGATCAATAAAATTTGTGTTAATATAATCCAACTCCTTCTTCTTCCTAAATAATTTGTAAAAAATGGAATTTTTAAACTATCAATAAAAGGAGCCCACAAAAATTTAAGACTATACGAAAGACCTACAAGAGTAAAAAGACCAATTGTAGTTTTTGATAATCCCATTTCAAACAGCCAAATGGAAAGAGTTGATAAAGTAAGCAGACGAGGTAGACCGGAGGCAAACCCCAACAACATGATTATTAATAATTTCTTATTTGTATAAATAGAAAAGTTTTTTAGTTGTTCTTGTAAAATCATTTTTTCAATCTGTTAATTCTTTTTGGATTAAATTTGAAAGATTGGTCTCTGGTCGCGCACCAAAGTGACTAATTATTTCTCCAGCCGTTATAGCAGCGATGTTTCCGCTTTTTAAAATAGAAAATTTTTTTGACAATCCATATAAAAAACCAGCTGCAAATAAGTCCCCGGCTCCTGTCGTATCTTTAACTGCATTAAAAACCTTGGCTTTAATTTCTATAGTTTCCTTGGCATTATAAATCTTTGCACCTTTTTCACTTCTAGTAACAACAGCTATTTCTGTCATATTAGATATTTCTTTTGCACTTTCCTCCAAATCTTGTGTTTGACAAAGTTCTTTAGCTTCAAATTCGTTAGCAAATAAAATATCAATATGTTTTTTTATAAGTTCTTCAAATTCTGATCTATGTTTTTTAACACAAAAAGGATCAGATAATGTTAAAGCTACTTTATTATTAGCTTTGCGTGCAATTTCTGCAGCTTTCACTAAACTTTCCTTAGCTAGATTTTCCTCCCAAACATATCCTTCAAGAAATATTATTTTGGAATTTTTAATTATTTGATCATCAATATCTTTTGGACTTAAAAGTGAACAGGCTCCAATATAGGTATTCATTGTTCTATGAGCATCTGGAGTTACAAAGATAAATGACCTGGCTGTTCCAGGTCCATTAATTATTGGTTCAGTTTTAAACAAAACACCTGCGCTTGTTAGGCTTTGAGAAAAGGTTTTACCTAGCTTATCATCTTTAACTTTTCCTATAAATGCTGGTTTTCCAGATAATGACGCAAAACCTACAGTGGTATTTGCAACAGAACCACCGGATACTTCTATACCTTGTTTTAATGAAGAATAAAATTTTTCAGCTTTTTCTTCATCAATAAGAGTCATAATGCCTTTTTCAAGCTGATTATTTTTAATGAACTCTTCGTCTGTTTCATACAAAACATCTACTACTGCATTGCCAATACCTAAAAGATCAAACTGCTGCATTTTTTTTTGCAATAAAATTTTTTTTTTCAAATAAACATAAATCGCTCACTATACATTTATAGCATTCAGGATTTCTCGCTTTACAAATATATCTACCATGTAAAATTAGCCAATGATGTGCATGTTGTTTATATTGTTTTGGAATAACTTTTTCTAAACCTTTTTCAACATCTAAAGGTGTTTTTCCTTCAGCAATTTTCGTCCTGTTAGAAAGTCTAAATATATGTGTATCCACAGCAATAGTTGGTTTGTTAAAAGCTACACTTAAAATTACATTAGCTGTTTTCCTACCAACGCCTGGGAATGTTTCAAGTTCTTGTCGTGTCTTTGGCACTTTACTTTTAAAATTTTTAATTAAAATTTTACTTAGTTTAATAATATTCCTTGCTTTCGTGTGAAAAAAATTAATGGATTTTATTATAGATTTTATTTTTAATTCTCCCATTTTTATTATTTTTTCTGGTGTATCGGCAATTAAAAAAAGTTTTTTTGTTACTTTATTGACTCCAATATCTGTCATTTGTGCTGATAATAAAACTGCAATCAATAAAGTAAAATTATTTGTATAATTTAATTCTGTTTTTGGAGATGGATTTTTTTTTGATAAACGTTTAAAAAATGTTTTTACATTATTTAGTTTCATCTATATTAATTTACATAAAAAAAAAAAAAATAAAATAATGAATGAAAATAAAAATTTATATTCTATAACCCTAAAACCTTATAGAAGCCTGAGCAAAATCGGCTTTATTCTATTGATGGTGGTTTTGTGCACTTTTTGTTTTGTTACTGGCATTATGTTTATAAAGATCGGTGCGTGGCCTGTTTTTGGTTTTTTTGGATTAGATGTTTTTTTAGTTTATGTTTTTTTTAAGTTAAGTTTTAAAAGTGGTGAAGAATTTGAGGTAATAAATTTAACAAAAAAAAAATTAATAATTGAAAAATACAAACTAAAAAAAATAATAAGAACTTATGTTTTTGATGCAAATTGGATAAAAATTAAAATTTTGAATCCCAAAAGTCATACAAATAAACTACAAATTTCTTCAAAAAATAAATCTTTAATTGTGGGATCATTTCTTAGGCCAGATGAACGAATAGAGGTTTTTCAAAATATCCAAAATGCATTAAGAAAGCATAATTTTCTCTATGCAATGTAAATGATTTCCATAAATAAAATTTTTTTAAGCTTTATTTTGCTTTTTTCCTTAGGATTTATATGGGGAAGTTCATTTATATTCATTAAATTTGTTGTTAATACTATAACCCCAATTACAGCTGTACTAATTAGAATGGCTGTCGCATCAATGTGTTTATATTTATATTTAATTTTAACTCAAAAAAAATTACCTATGTATACAATTGATATTAAAAATTATACTATTTTAGCAATCTTTGGTAATGTATTGCCGTTTGTCTTAGTTAGTTGGGCAGAAATTAAAGCTAGTACAAATTTAACTGGAATAATTATGGGTCTAATGCCTATTACAACAGTTTTATTAGCTTTTTTCTTTGTCAAAGAAGAAAAAATTTCAAAATTTACGTTTATAGGTATTATTTTTGGATTTGTAGGTTTACTTTTTTTATTAGAAATTAATGTAAATCAAAATACAAATTTATTTCCACATCTTGCAATAGTTTTTGGTGCTTTTAGCTTTGCTGTAGCTACAGTTTATGCTAGAAAAATAAAGAAATATAACCCTCTATTTATTGTATCTGGTTCTACTTTTTTTGCTTTTATAATTTTAATACCTTTAGTTTTTTATTTAGAAAATCCATTTATTTTGAATCCGTCTACCGAAAGTATATTTTTTTCTATAGTTCTAGGAATATTAAACACAGCAATCGGTGGTTTCATATTTTTTAAATTAATTCAGCTTTCAGGAGCCTCCTTTACCTCAACGGTAAATTTCATTACACCATTTATAGCAGTTTTGTTGGGATATTTTATTTTAAATGAAACTTTAAATTTTCATCAACTTTATGGATTTATTTTTATTTTATTTGGAATATACATTGTTCAAAAATCAACTAATATCTAAAACATCGAACATATTAAAAAAACCTTTTTTTTTATTAGATAACCATATAGCTGCTTTTATTGCTCCATTCGCATAAATAGAACGATTAAAACTTTTGTGTCTCAATTCTATTTCTTCCGAATTATTTGTAAAGATTGTTGAATGTTCGCCCGCTACATTTCCTTTCCTTTCAGAATAAAAATTAATTCTATTTAATTGTTTTTTTCTATTTTTATTTGGTTTTAAATCTGATATTTTTTTTAATAATTTATTTTGTCCCTTTGCAATTGCAGCACCTAAAGCTAATGCGGTTCCTGAAGGTGCATCTCTTTTATATTTATGATGAATATCTAAGACTTCAACGGAAGAACTTTTAAAAAAAATCTTAGAAGCCTGTTCTACTAACATTAATAATAAATTAATACCAACACTCATATTAGAAGCAAAAACAATAGCTGTCTTTTTAGATGCTTGTTTTATTTTTGCAACTTGAGAACTATTTAAACCAGTTGTTCCAATTATTAATTTTTTTTTAAATTTTGATGCATAAAAAGCAGATTCTAAGGAACTTTTTGGAGTAGAAAAATCTATAATTATATCTGCTTTGCTAAAAGCAATTTTTTTATTATATGAAATTTCGATTTTTCCAATTTTTCTAGTAGTTGTTTCTTTTGCTTCAATAGCACTAACAATTTTACAATTAGGAAAGTTATTAACTTCTTTTATAACTTCTTTTCCCATTCGCCCTAAACAACCAACGATTGCTAGCTTAATTTTTTTCATAATTTAAATTTTAAATATATCGTATTATTACTTCTCTAACCAAAGATCTTTTAATTTTGAAAAAAAACCCTCTGATTTTGGGCTTGTAGATTTTTGGTTTTTATCTTCTTCAAATTGTTTCAATAGATCCTTTTGTTTTTTTGACAAATTGACAGGCGTTTCTACAAAAGCCTCTAAAAACAAATCTCCTCTTGTCTTTTGTCTTATTTCAGGGAGTCCTTTGTTAGACAACCTGAAATTACTTCCAGATTGAGTTCCTGCTGGTATTTTAACTTTGACTATTGATCCATCAAGAGTTGGAACTTCAATTGCTCCTCCCAATACTGCAGTGATCATTGGGATTGGTGCTTGTAAATATAAATTATTTACATCTCTTTTAAAAATTGAATGAGGTTTTTCTATAATAAATATGTATAAATCTCCAGAAGGACCTCCTTTTATTCCTGCTTCTCCTTCACCTGTTAGTCTAATTTTTGTACCATCTTCCACACCTGCTGGTATTTCCACTAACAAACTTTTCTTTTTATCAACTCTTCCAGAGCCTCCACAGGATTTACAAGGGTTTTTTATAACTTCACCTTCTCCTCTACAATCTGGGCAGGTTTGTTGGATTGTAAAAAAACCTTGAGAAGTTCGAACTTGTCCATGTCCTTCACAAGTAGGACATGTCTCAGGTTTTGAATCTGTTTCATGACCATTTCCATTACAAGATTTGCATTTAATTTTTGTTGAAACATGTATAATGCCTTTTTTTCCTGAAAAAATTTCTTCTAAAGAAATTTCCATATCATATCTTATATCATCACCATATTCCTTCGTATTTGTTTTTCTACTTCTTCTTCCACCTTCACCAAAGATGCCGCCGAAACCATCATCAAAATCACTGAACATTTCTTCAAAAATATCTGAAAAACCAGATCCAGAATTAGAATCTTTAAAACCAGCACCACCATTACCTTCAAAAGCTTGGTGTCCGGATTGATCGTATTGTGCTCTTTTTTCCTTATCTCTTAGAATATAATAAGCTTCGTTAACTTTTTTAAATTGTTTTTCTGATTCTTTGTTCCCTTTATTCCTATCAGGGTGGTATTTCATTGCTTGTTTTCTATATGCGCTCTTTAACTCACCATCAGAGGCTGAGTTATTCACCCCTAACGTTTCATAATAATCTTCTTTAGCCATGTTTAAAGATATAGTAAACGATTGATAAAAAAATAAGGGTTATGCAGATTTTTTATTATCTTTTTTTTTATCTACTTCTTCAAATTCTGCATCTACAACTTTTTCTTTTCTTTTTTTACCAGTTTTATTATCTTCTTGTGTGCTTGCAGAATTAGTTTTTCCTGCTTGTTGTTGTTTTGCCTCTTCTTTTTGAGCTTCCTTGTAAATTTCTTCACCTAATTTCATTGATGCTTGTGTTAATAAATCTATTTTTGATTTTAATTCTTCTTTGTTATCACTATCTTTAATCTTTTTTAAAGCTTCAAGGCTTGCCTCAATTTTTTTCTTATCTTCAGAACTTATTTTTGAACCATGTTCTTTCAAACTTTTTTCAGTTGTATGAATAAGTGAATCTGCTTGATTTTTTAGTTCAACAACTTCTTTTTTCTTTTTATCTTCTTGAGCGTGACTTTCTGCATCTTTAATCATTTTTTCAACTTCTTCCTTAGATAAACCTCCAGAATCTTTAATTGTAATTTTTTGTTCTTTATTAGTTCCTTTGTCTTTTGCTGAAACATTAAGAATACTATTCGCATCTATATCAAAAGTAACTTCAATTTGAGGTATTCCTCTTGATGCAGGTGGTATACTTTCAAGGTTAAATTGGCCAAGAAGTTTATTATCTCCCGCCATTTCTCTTTCACCTTGGAAAACTCTAATTGTTACAGCTGTTTGGTTATCTTCCGCTGTAGAAAATATTTGACTTTTTTTAGTCGGAATAGTTGTATTTTTATCTATTAATTTTGTTAAAACTCCTCCAAGAGTTTCGATCCCTAGTGTTAAAGGTGTAATATCTAGTAAAAGTACATCTTTTACATCGCCTTGCAGAACTCCTGCTTGTATTGCAGCACCAGTCGCAACAACTTCATCAGGATTAACTCCTTTGTTAGGTTCTTTCCCAAAAATATTTTTAACAGTTTCAATTACTTTGGGCATTCTTGTCATGCCTCCTACAAGAATTACATGTTTTATATCATTTGCTTTTAGTCCTGATTCTTTTATTGCATTTTGACAAGGTTGAATAGTTCTTTCTATTAAATCTTCAACCAAAGATTCTAATTTTGATCTAGACAAGGTAATGTTCAAATGTTTTGGTCCCGATTTATCTGCTGTAATAAATGGCAAATTTATATCTGTTTGGGCTGAACTTGAAAGTTCTATTTTAGCTTTTTCTGCAGCTTCTTTTAATCTTTGTTTAGCGAGAGGATCTTCTCTCAAATCAACTGTGTTTTCTTTTTTAAATTCATCAGCTAAATAATCTATGATTTTATTATCAAAATCTTCACCACCTAAAAAAGTATCGCCCTCTGTTGATTTGACTTCAAAAACACCATCACCTATTTCCAAAATTGAGATATCAAAAGTTCCTCCGCCAAGATCGTAAACTGCTATTGTCCCGCTTTCTTTTTTATCCAATCCATAAGATAGTGCAGCGGCCGTTGGCTCGTTTATAATTCTTTTTACATTTAACCCAGCAATTTTACCTGCATTTTTTGTTGCTTGTCTTTGGGAGTCGTTGAAATATGCTGGAACAGTTACGACTGCTTCTTTTACTTCCTGTCCCAAATATTTTTCAGCAGTTTCTTTCATTTTTTGAAGAATAAATGCACTAATTTGTGCAGGCGCATATTTTTTTCCATGTGACTCAACCCAAGCATCGCCATTATCTCCACTAACTATTTTATAAGGAACTAAATTTTTATTTTTTTCTACTTCTTTGTCGTCAATACGTCTGCCAATCAATCTTTTTATTGCAAAAAAAGTGTTTTCAGGATTTGTAACTGATTGTCTTTTAGCGGCTTGACCAACGAGTTTTTCGTTTTTATCTTTTGTAAACGAAACTATGGACGGTGTTGTTCTTGAACCTTCTGCATTTTCTATAACTTTTGCAGATTTTCCATCCATTATAGCCACACAAGAGTTGGTTGTTCCTAAATCAATTCCTATAATTTTACTCATATTTTAACGATCCTTCCTATTAATATAACGATGAATATATAATGGTTTTTTTATCTTTGTACAAGTATCCAACAACAAAAAAAATTAATTTTTTTTTAAAGTCTTTTTTTTTGCAATTCCAACAGAAGCAGGCCTCAATAATCTTTCTTTTATAGTATATCCTGATTGAATAACTTTAATAATTTCACCTTCTGTTTTTTCCGTTTCTTGGTCTTCAAATATAGCTTGGTGGAAATTAGGGTCAAATTTTTTTCCAAGGGCATCGATTTTTTTAATTTCGAATTTCTCGAGTGTTGAAATAAAATCTTTAAAAGTCAGTTCAATCCCGTTAATCAATGATTTTAATTTTTCGTTATTTTTTTTATCAATAGAAGATATGTTATCTATAACTCTTTCAAAATTATCTACAACAAGGATAATTTCATTAGCAAAATCTGTTATAGCATATTTGAATATATCTTCTTTTTCTTTATCAAATCTTTTCCTTAAGTTATCAATCTCAGCAAGATGTCGTAAATTATCATCTTTTAGCTTTTTCAATTCATTTTCTAAATTATCTTTATTAAACTTTTCTTTAACGTTTTTTCTTCTTTTGTTTGATTTATTTATATTTGTTTTATTTTGTCTAAATTGGTCCATAATTTTATTATTATAATTTTAGGTTCTATGTAAGATAATTTTTTTAAAGTTCAATATCAGTTAAAAATATGAAAAAAAAAACAATTGTAATCGGGAGCTATAATCCAGGAAAAATTAAAGAAATGACGTATTACTTAAAAAAAACAAATTTTAAAATTCTTCTAGCAGAAAACTTTAAATTAAATGAACCGGAAGAAAATGGCCAAACATTTGAAAAAAATGCCTTAATAAAAGCTAGATATGTAAATAAAAAAACAAAAAAAATAGCTATTGCAGATGATTCTGGTTTAGTTATTCCTATTTTACAGGGTCGTCCTGGAATTTATTCTGCAAGATTTGCAGGCAAAAATAAAAATTTTAATTTTGCAATGAAAAAAGTACATAATCTTCTTTTTAAAAAAAAAATTAATGCTTATTACATTTCAGTTTTAGCTATTTCATGGAATAGAAAAAAAGAAAAGACTTTTACAGGAAAAATTTTTGGAAGATTAATTTGGCCACCGAGAGGTAAATTAGGTTTTGGATATGATCCAATCTTTATGCCGAATGGCTATAGTAAAACTTTCGGTGAAATTGAAAGAGATATAAAAAACAAGATTAGCCATAGGGCAATAGCTTTTAAAAAATTTATGAAATTTTTAAGTTAAAAAAATTTACTTTCAGGTTTCTTTTGAATTTTAAACTTTTTATCACCTATTTCTAGTATAGCCAAATTTCTTTCAACAGAACCATCTGACTTAAATCTAAATTTTCCATCTATTCCTACGTAACCGTAAGAGTTTTGAAAATCTTTAAATTTAAATTTTCCTGTTTTTTTATTTTTTAATATTTTAAGAGTAGTTGTCAAGGAATCGTATGCAAGTGATGATAATCTGATAGGTTCATAATTAAAAAAATTAAAAAATTTTTTTTCAAAGCTTTCCCAAAGTTTTGGTTCCGGAGATGCAAACCATGCACCCACAAGACCCGGTTCTGCACCAATATTTTTTTCATACCATTCACCTGTGCCAATTAATTTCACATTTGGTAAATCAACACCATAATAAGTTAATAAAGCTGTGATATGCTTTAAATTACCTCCTGATTCAATAACTAATAAAACATCAAAACCAGGATCAAGATCTATTAATGGGTCTTCTCCTGTTTCTGGATCTTTTTCAATATTTGGACTTTTTTCTAAATTAACTAATTGTTGGATATGATTTTCAAATTGTTTTTTTTTTGGATCATATAGTTCAACTTTTTTTATTGCAATACCATGCTTTCTTAAAGTATCTCTATAAGCGTAAAGAGCTCTTTTTCCGTATTCTGTGTTCGGCAAGAAAGCAGCAAATCTTTTATAATTTTTGTTTACTGTATATTCTGTAATTTTTTCGATTTGTATTTCTGGCTCAAATCCCATTAAATAAATTCCTTGCTCTTTTTTTTTATTATCATTTGAAAATGATATTAATGGTATTTTATTATATTTAGCTATTTTTGATATTTCACCAGATGTAGATGAAAAAAAAGGACCTAATATAATCTGTACTTTTTCATCAATTAATTCGTGTGTTATTTTTTTTGTAACTAAAGGATTTGCTTTGGTATCCTTAATAATTAATTCTACATCCAAATTTTTATTTTCTTCAATGACTATTGTCATCGTATCTAAAAGAGATTGCCCTACATAAGAATATTTTCCAGAAAGAGGAAGCAATACGCCAATCTTAAAATTTTCTTTTTTCCAAAGATCATCGGAATCAGGTTTTTGTGTTGCTTTAGAACTTTCTTTTTTTTTATTTTTAAAAATATTAAAAGGATTCCTAATTTTTTTCTTTTGAACTTTCAAATCCTCATATTTTATGTTGCTTCTATCACAGCTTAAAGCCTGTGTATTTTTGCATCTCTCGCTTTTTTTTTTCTTATCTTTTGTATTTCCATATATATCTTCATATTCATTTACTTCTACACTTCGTTTGTATCCGTATTGCCCTAATTCAGCAGCTATTGGATTTAAATTTAATAAAAATAATAT
>PTKQ01000090.1 GCA_002937815.1 Alphaproteobacteria bacterium MarineAlpha6_Bin2
ATAAATAAATAGATTATATATTCCTACATATATCAAATAAAATCATTTAATTAAATTTCCTTTTAAATCTTTCTAATTTCATAAATGAATTTTTGCTTATAGTTGGTATTATATTTTGAATTGATTTAATTTCTTTTATATTGCCACTACAGTGTAAAACAATATCACAACCAGCAGATAAAATAGCTTTAACTTTTTTTCTTAAAGATCCTTTTATTGCCTTCATAGTAATATCATCTGATATTAATATACCCTTAAAACGAATCTTTTTTCTTATAATTCTATGAATTATAATTTTCGATTCGCATGCTAATGAAGAATCAATCTTTTTATATATTATATGAGCAATCATTGCAAAAAGTTCATTGTTTAATATTTTAAATGGAACAAAATCCTTATTATTTAATAATTTTAAGTCAGTATTAACTAAAGGTGTTTCCTTATGGCTATCTTTTTTTGAAGATCCGTGACCGGGAATATGTTTTAAGATTGGTATTATTCCAACTTTTTTTAAACCATCACAAAAAGCCTTGCCTAATTCACTGACAATTTTTGGATCAGATGAAAATGACCTATCGCCAATTACATTGTGAGTATAATCATATTTTACATCTAATACCGGAGCACAATTTACATTTATTCCCACTTTTTTTAATTCCTTCCCTATTTTTTCAGCGTTCTTTAATACTAGATCTTTTGCCAAAGATAAGTTCTGTTTTGCTTTGTTGCCAAAAAATTTAGCTGAAGGATACTCTTTCCAATTAGGTTTTTTTAATCTTGCAACTCTGCCACCTTCTTGATCAATCATAACTAAAGGAAATTTGTGACTAACAATTGCTTTAAGCTCTTGTACTAATAATTTTGTTTGTTTAAAGTTTTTACAATTTCTTTCAAAAAGGATAAATCCTAATGGGTTGATGTTCTTAAAAGTTTTCCGTTCTTCATTTGTTATAGAATAGCCTTTTAATCCAAAAATTATTGCTTTAGGTAATATTTCTTTAACACTCATTATTTAATGTACAGGAATCAGTAAATGGATCTGGATTATCTTGTTTATTTTCAATTTCAATTCTAAAAGGTTCGTTATCAGGCTCGATTACTGGAACAGTATCAATATTTTTTAAAAAATCATTATTGTCTAAATCATATAAATGATTAACTAGCAAAAAAAAGAGAAGAAAAACCACAGCCACTAATACAAATTTAAAAAAATTTTTAAATGAAAAAAACATATTCTATTTCATTACTTCCAAAGGTTTGACACCTAGTAAATGCAAACCATTGCTTACTACAATCTTTAAGCCGTATATCATCCCTAGTCTTGCAATAGTTAAATTTCTGTTTTTTAAATTTATAAATCTTAATTTTGAATTTTTTATTCCGTAATTCCAAAGACTGTGAAATTTTGAAGCTAATGATTGTAAATAAAATGGTATTCTATGTGGTTCTTGATAAATAGCAGAATCTTCAATAATTTTTGGCCACTTTGCGATATCTTTTATTAATTCTAACTCAAGATCATCTTGGATTAAATCAAATGATGCTTTTTTCAATTTTTCAATGGTCATTTCATGAGAATTAAAATTTTTAGCAGCCTCTCTTAAAACTGAACAACATCTGGCATGAGCATACTGTACATAAAATACCGGGTTATCCTTACTTTCTTTAGTTACTTTTTTAAAATCAAATTCAAGTTTTTCTGTATTTTTTCTTGTAAGCATTATAAATCTAGTCACATCCCTACCCACTTTTTTAATGACTTTGTCAATAGGAAGAAATTTTCCTTCCCTTTTTGACATTTTCATAACACTTTTATTCTCAACGACCTTTACAAGTTGGCAGATTTTTATAATCAAATTAGCCTTATTTTTTGTTACTGCACTTACTGCGCTTTTAAGTCTTTTTATATAACCACCGTGATCAGCGCCCCAAACGTTGATCATAAAATAAAAACCCCTTTGAAATTTATCAAAATGATATGCAATATCTTTTGCAAAATAAGTATAATTACCGTCAGATTTGATAATTGGTCTATCTACATCATCTCCAAAATCTTTTGATTTAAAAAGATGTTGTTTTCTAGGTTCCCAGTCATCAATTTTCTTACTTTTTGGCTTATCAATAATCCCTTGATAGATTAAATTATTTTTCTTTAAAATTTTTAGTACTTCATCTACTTTTTTATTTTCTAATAGTAAATTTTCAGATACAAAATTATCAAAATGAACTCCTAATAGATCTAAATCTTTTTTTATGTTTTGCAATATTCTATTTAATGAAAATTTCATAATAATTTTCGAATTTTTATTATCTAGACTCTTTAATTTTGTCCCATATTTCTTTCTTATTTCTTTTCCAATTGGAATCAAATAATCTCCAGGATATATGTTTTCAGGAATTGTTAATTTCTTTTTTGTAAAAGTTTCTTGATATCTAAAAAAAACTGACTTGATTAATTTTTCTATCTGTCCACCTGTATCGTTTATATAAAATTCTTTAAAAACATTATAACCAACTTTATCTAATAGATTGGCTAGCACGTCACCGTAAACAGCACCTCTGCAATGACCTATATGTAAAGGCCCTGTCGGATTAGCTGAAACAAACTCAATGATTACTTTTTGTGATTTCCCAATATTAGTTATGCCATATTTGTCTTTAGCATTTAGTACTTTTTTTAATTCATTTATCCAAAAATTTTTTTTTAATGATATATTTATAAATCCTGGTCCCTCGACTTTTGCATTTTTTACATAATCAATCTTTTTGATTTCCTTTAATAAATCATCAGCAAAGCTTGTAGGATCTATTTTTAAAAATTTTGATAAACTAAGAACAACATTTGTAGATACATCACCAAATTTATCTACCGGAGACTCGTTAACATGAAACATGTCATATATTTCTTTTTTATAATTATTATTAAAAAATCTATCTTTAA
>PTKQ01000091.1 GCA_002937815.1 Alphaproteobacteria bacterium MarineAlpha6_Bin2
TTATAGACCTAAAATAAAAATAAAAAAAGAAGTTATTCCCATTGGTTTGACATTAAACTCTAACAAAAAAAAGAAACCCCAATATATTGAACCAAAAAAATGGAATGAATTTATTCTAAACAAAGATTTAGCAATAATTGATGTAAGAAAACCTATAGAATTTAAATTAGGTACTTTTAAAAACGCTATAAATCCAAATGTAAAAAATTTTAGACAATTTCCAGATTTCTTTAAAAAATTAAAAAAAAACAAAAAAATAGCAATGTTCTGTACAGGAGGTATACGTTGTGAAAAAGCTGCAAGTTATTTAAGAAAAAAAGGTTTTAAAGAAATATATCAATTAAAAGGGGGAATTCTCAATTATTTAAATAACATCAATAAAAAGAATAGTTTTTGGAAAGGTGAATGTTTTGTATTTGATAATAGAGTAAGTCTGAAACATAAGTTGATTCTTGGAACATACACAATGTGTAGCGCGTGTCGAACACCTGTATCTCCTAAAGAAAAAAAATCTAAAAAATATATTGAAGATATATCTTGTCCCAATTGTTATGATAAATTGTCAGAGACGCAAAAGAAAAGATTTTTAATGAGAAAAAAACAAAAAGAAGTGTTGAAAGGTAATACGAACATAGATGCAAATAAATAAAAAACAAATACTTGAAATTTGCAAAGTTTCTTGGACAGCTGGAAAAAAAATTTTAAATATATATTCAAAAGAATTTGAAATTTTTAGAAAAAAAGATATGTCTCCAGTAACTCTTGCAGATTTAGAATCAGAAAAAATAATAATCAAAGGTTTAAAAGAAATTTTTAAAAAACCAGTTATTTTTTCTGAAGAAACTAATAATAAGAATATTGGAAACTCAAATAATTTTTGGCTAGTTGATCCCTTAGATGGAACTAAAGAATTTATAAAAAAAAATGGAGAGTTTACAATAAATATAGCTTATATTGAAAATAGAAAGCCTGTTTTAGGAATTATTTATGCTCCTGTAATAAATAAAACATTTGTAGGAGTAGAAGAAAACACATATAAAATTCTTAATAAGAACAAATTTAAAAAAATTATACCTAAAAAAAACTCAAAAAAAATAATGATTATAAGCCGATCGCATTCTTCAAAAAGTGAACAAATAGAATTAATAAAAAAATATAAAATTACAAAAGTATTGTTTCTTGGAAGCGCATTAAAATTTTGTTATGTGGCAGAGGGTAAAGCTCATATTTATCCGAGATCGGGTACTACTTATGAATGGGATACCGCAGCTGGTCATGCAATAATAAATGGTGTAGGAGGAAAAATAGAAACAAGTAAAGGAATTGAGTTGAAATATGGAAAAAAAGATTTTAAAAATACAAATTTTGTTGCAAAAACTTTTTAATGAAAGTTGTAAAACCTAATATTAAAGGCATAGAAAAAGCAGTAAAAGAAATAATAAATGGTAAAATTGTTTTTATTCCAACAGATACTGTCTATGGAATAGCTGCAAGTCCTTATAATGAAAACGCAATAAAAAAAATATTCTCAATAAAAAAAAGATCGATATCTAATTCGTTAGTACTTTTGTGTTCAGATTATAAAATGGCAAAAAAATATGGGGTTTTTAACAAACTAGCTACTAAATTAATAAATATATTTTGGCCTGGTCCTCTAACTTTGATTTTAAAGAGAAAACCTGCTTTAAAAATGTCGAAATTATGTTTTGCTGCTAATAATTCTATTGGCATTAGAGTTCCTGATCATGATGTGCCAAAAAAAATAATAAGAAAATGTAATTTTCCTATTTTTTGCACAAGCGCAAATATATCTGGTAAGAAAAGTCAAACAACTATAAAAGGTATAAAGGAAAATTTTAAAAATACAAAAATTACTATAATTAATGGGGGTCGAACAAAACTTAGAAAAGATTCAACTATTGTAGATGTAACTAAAAATAAAATTAATATATTGAGAGAAGGATACATTAATAAACAAGAATTAAATGAATCTCTGCAACAAAAAAAATGTCTGTAGAATCACGAAATATTGGAATTTTAGGATCAGGAGCTTGGGGAACCGCACTTTCTTGCATTTTAAATAAAGAAAAAAATAAAACAATTTTATGGGCATATGAAAAACAAGTAGTTCATCAAATAAATAAACTTAAAATTAATAAAATATTTTTACCTAAAATTAAAATACCAAATAATGTTTATGGAACAAATGATCTAAAAGATCTTGTTTTGTGTAAATTTATTTTTCTTTGTATTCCCTCTCAATTTATAAAAGAAATAGTTTTACAATTTAAAAAATACTACAAAAAGGAAATGATTCTTGTTATATGTTCCAAAGGAATAGAAGAAAATTCTCAATTATTGATCAGTGAAATCATAAAAAAAATATTACCACAATCTAAAATTGCTGTTTTGTCAGGTCCAAGTTTCGCAATCGAAGTAGCTAGAAAATTACCAACTGCAGTAACAGTGGCATCTAAAAATCAAAAAGATGCTAAAGCATTAGCAAAATTAATAAATTCTAGGAATTTTCGTTGTTATTATTCAAGTGATATCATAGGGGTGCAATTAGGTGGTGTTATAAAAAATATATTGGCTATTGCATCTGGTATAGTGGAAAGTCAAAAATTAGGTGCAAACGCCAAAGCAGCTTTATTGACAAGGGGTTTGGTTGAAATGAAAAGAATTGGACTGGCTTATGGAGCAAAAGAATCTACTTTTTATGGGTTATCAGGACTTGGCGATTTATCTCTTACATGCAATAGTATTTTGTCTAGAAATTTTACAACAGGGTTATTAGTAGGAAAAGGAAAAAAAATAAAACAAATTATAAAATCAAAAAAAACTATATCTGAAGGCGTTATTAATTCAAAAACTATTTTTAATTTGTCTAAAAAAAAAGGAATTGAAATGCCAG
>PTKQ01000092.1 GCA_002937815.1 Alphaproteobacteria bacterium MarineAlpha6_Bin2
AAAAAAAAAAGAATATTTTATGTTCATTTTTTATTCTTATTTTTATTATTTTTATTATTTTTATCAATTTCTTCATATTCTGCATCAATAATTTTTTCTTCATCATTTGTATTTTTAGATTTATTTGAATGATTATTTCTTTTAATCATTAAAAATAATAATAAACCAATAATTGATGCAAAAAGAAGTATTAATGCAATTAATTTCATTTTTATATTTTCCTAGTTTCTAATTCTCCAAAAAGTTCCTTTAGGAGTGTCCTCTAAAATAATATTTTGTAATGCTAATTCATTTCTAATTTTGTCTGATTTTACAAAATCCCTTTCTTTTCTTGCTTTATCTCTTTTTTTTATCATCTCCTCAATTTTTTTTTGATTAATATTTTTAATTTTTTTTCTTTGTTCCATCCACTCGGATTGTGTGTACTGAAGTATTCCTAGAAGATTTGCAGAAGCTTTTAATTCATTTTTTTGATCCTTATTTTTAGCTATTTGATATATTTCTTTTAATGCTTCTGGAGTATTTAAATCATTAAATAATGCATCCATAAATTTTTTTTCTGGTGGCACATTATTAAAATTCTTTTCATCTCCTATGATTTTGTAAAGATTTTCTAAATTTTTATTAGCTTGCTTAAGAATTTTGTCACTCCATTCTAAAGGTTGTTTGTAATGTGTGCTTATCATAGCAAGACGAACACTTTCTCCTGTATAATCTTTTAATAAATCGTCGATTAAAATTATATTACCTGCAGATTTAGACATTTTTTTTTTAGCCATTGAAATAAAACCATTATGTATCCAATATTTACTTAAAGGTTTTCCGTTATGAGAACATGTGCTTTGTGCAATTTCATTTTCATGGTGAGGAAAAATCAAATCATTTCCTCCAAGATGAATATCAATAGTTTCTCCTAAATATGTTTCAATTATGCTAGAGCATTCAATATGCCAACCCGGTCTCCCTCTACCCCAGGGGCTATCCCAACCAGGGTCTTTTTTTGAAGAAGGTTTCCATAAAATGAAATCCATAGGATCTTTTTTATAAGGGGCAACTTCTACTCTGGCCCCTTCGATCATTTCTTTTCTCTTTCTTTTTGAAAGATTTCCATAATTTTTAAAAGAAGGCACATGAAATAAAATATGATTTTCTGCTTCATAAGCATTGTTTGTGTTTAATAATTTTTGAATCATTTTTATAATACTATGTATATTTTGTGTAACTGTTGGTTCAATGTCAGGGGGAAGCACATTTAGAGCTCGGATATTTTCTCTATAGATTTTTGTAAATTTTAAAGAAATTATTTCAATAGGCACATTCTCTTCTTTCGCTTTGGCATTAATTTTATCATCAATATCTGTAATATTTCGTACATATACCAATTTCTTAAATTGTGTTCTTAATATTCTTGCTAAAATATCTCCTATTATGGCAGGGCGAGCATTTCCAATGTGGGGATAATTGTATACAGTTGGCCCACATGCATACATTTTTACAGTATTACCTTGTGGAATTAAAGTTTCTAGTTTTCTAGATAATGTATTGTATAATTTTAATGTCATATATTATGTAAAAATTTTATTTTATTTAATTTTATGAAAAAAATTCTTAATATTTTATTTTTTCTTTTTTTAATTAGTTGCGAAACTGTACCTGTAAGTGAACGTAAACAATTAATTCTTTTTCCAGATAGTTACATAAATAAACAAAGTGTTCAGGCTTATCAACAATTTTTAAATAAAGCAAATGTTGTAAGTAAAAGCAATGATCAAAACAAAGAATTACAAACTATAGCTAGAAACATAGAAGAGGCAATTCATCAATATTTTGTTTTAGAAAATAAATCAGATCCAACAAAAAAATATAATTGGGAAATAAATTTAGTTAGAGAAGACCAAGTAAATGCATGGGCAATGCCAGGAGGCAAAATTGTATTTTATACAAAAATACTTAAAATTGCTGAAAATGAAAATGGAATAGCAACGATTATGGCTCATGAAATGGCCCATGTTGTAGGTAGACACGGAAATGAAAGAATGAGCCAAGCATTATTAATTAATGTTGCAACTTCCGTAGCACAAACTGCAACTGGCACAACTCTTCAAGGAGAAGCTAAAACTGCTTATAATTTATTACGAACATATGGAATTTTTTTACCATTTGGTAGAAAACAAGAAGCTGAATCTGATTATTTAGGTTTAGTTTTTATGACAATTGCAGGATATGATCCTGATGAAACAATTAAATTATGGGAAAGAATGGCTAAATATACAAAAGAAAAAGGTGGAGCGCCACCAGAATTTATGAACACACATCCTTCAAGTGAAAATAGAATTAAAAACTTTAAAAAATGGATCCCAGAAGTAAGAAATAAATATTCTGCAGCCAAACATAATTATTTTTTTAAAGAATAAAAAAAAAGTAATGAAAAAAAAGATTGTAGTGAATTTAATAATATAATAAGAACTAGCAGAGAACTAGAAGAAAGAACACGTGAACAAAGACAGAAAGAATATATGGAACCTTATGAAGCAGGGTGCGAATTTATGTATGATGAACGTGGGTGGGTAAATCCAGAATAATTAAAAAAGAGATTTTTTTTCTTGTGCATCAGCTCTCTCATTAATTCTGTCATGAATATTCATATTTTTTCTTCTGCTTCTTTTTCGGATTATATGAATGTAAATAATAAGATTAATAAAAATTAAAGCTGCTGCTAAATAATATTTAGTATTTTGATCTAAATCGGTCGGATATAAAAATTGAATTACATATTGTTCAATAAAACTAGATCTATAACTAGCACCACCACCAAGTTCACCTAACCAATTTTCAAGTGGTGTTAAAGGACAGATAGAACTACTTAGTTCAATCTAAAAACC
>PTKQ01000093.1 GCA_002937815.1 Alphaproteobacteria bacterium MarineAlpha6_Bin2
TCAAAAAACAAATGAATTTATATTAAAAAATCCAGATTGGCCAAAAAAAGAATTTTTAAGAAAAAAAAATGAAATGTTTATTGGCAGCAAATGGAATAATAATAAAATTATTAATTATTTTGATTTATATCCTCCTTTAACAACAAAAGGCGCAGTAAATTATGTAGACGCTTTAAGAAAAAAAAATGGGATAAACAATGTAAAAAATCTAGCTTCTGAAATTTGGATAGAAAGAAACTTTTCAAAAACTCAGAGTAAGGATTTTTATAAAAAATACAAAAAAATTCTGACTCCTAATGACCATTTAAAAAGGATAGATAGACTTACTTGGGTTGGTAGGTCGTATGAGGCACGAAGAATGCTTCCTATTATTAATAAAAATTACAGGAATTTATATAGTGCAAAAATTGTACTGAGAAGAAGAGAAGGTAATGCAGATAGTGTTGTTTCTCGTGTTCCTAGAAATTTAAAAAAAAATGAAGGTTTAATTTTTGAAAGATTAAGATGGAGAAGAAAAACAAGATTATACGATACAGCCTTTGAACTTATTGACCCTCTTCCAAACAACTTAAAATATGAAAAAAAATGGTGGTATGAAACTTCAATTTTAATTCGAAAATTTATAGAAAGAAAAAAATACCAAAAAGCTTACAAACTGGCAAAGGACTTTAGTGGTAAATCAACAAAATACACATCTGAATCAGAATGGTTAGCAGGATGGATAGGATATAATTTTTTAAATTTAAAATCAGAAATTTACATAAATCATTTTTTAAATTCTTATGAAAATACAAATCATAGGGGTGAAAAAGCAAAATCTGCATATTGGGTGGGGAAATCTTATAAAAAAATAGGTAATGAAGAGCAATCTAAAATATGGTTTGAAACCGCAGCTAAAGAAGTTACAGAATTTTATGGACAGTTAAGTTTTGATCAAATTAAAAAAAATAATGTAACTTTGATTGAGAATCAGGAACTATATGGAAAGAGTCTTATTACCAAAGAAGATTTAAAATTAATGGAAACAAGTTTATATAAAGCAACAGAAATTGTTCTTTTATATAGTAATAGAAATACAGCAAAGAAATTTTTTTCTGCATTGCTTGAATTTTGTAATAAACCTGGCGAATTTCAGTTAGTTGCAAGGCTTGGGAAAAATTCTCGCAGAGTAGATTTGGCAATTAAAGCATCAAATAAATCATTTGAAAAAGATATAAATTTATATCATTTTGGATATCCTACAATATCTTACAAACTGGCTTCGGGTTTAGAAAAAGAATTAGTATATGCAGTTATAAGACAAGAAAGTATTTTTGATGAAAAAGCACATAGTAGAGCTGGAGCAAGAGGTTTAATGCAGTTAATGCCTGCAACAGCAAAAAGGGTTTCTAAAAAAATAAACTTAAAATATTCAAAAAGTAGTTTAAAAACCAACCCTCAATACAATGTTGCTCTCGGATCTTTTTATCTAAAGTCCCTCATAGAAAATTACAATGGCTCATATTTATTAGCATTAGTTGGTTATAACGCTGGACCAAGAAATGCTGGAAAATGGATAAAAAAGTTTGGTGATCCAAGAAAAAAAAATGTTGATCCTATAAGTTGGATCGAACAAATTCCAATAAAAGAAACTAGATTATATGTAAAAAAAGTTTTGTCTAATTTACAAGTTTATAGACAAAAAAATCAAAGAAGTAAAAATAAAAAGATTATTTCAAAAAAAAATAGTATTTAATTTTTTAATTCCTTCAACTACACTTTTTTTTGGATAAGAATAACAAAAACGGACAAATTTATGTCCTTCATAAGGGTCAAAATCAATGCCCGGTGTAAGGACAATTCCATATTTATTTAACAATCTTTTACAAAAATTTGCACTATTACTAGTAATATTACTTACATCTGCGTAAAGATAAAAACTACCTTTCGGTTTTAAAACTGGCTTGATCCCAAATTTTGGTAAAGCAGTATATAATAATTCCATATTTTTTTTGTATTCTTCAACAATCTTGTTTAGATATTTTTCTTCTTCTAGAACTGATAATGCCACAAACTGTGAAATTGTTGGAGGTGCAACAAACAAATTAGGAGCTAAATTTTTTATTGATTCATATAAATCATCTGGACATACAAGCCAGCCTATGCGCCATCCAGTCATAAGAAAATATTTTGAGAAACTATTAATAATAATAGCTTGGTTATTAGTTTGAAGGATAGAATTATCGTTTCCTAAAAAATTAATACCATGATAAATTTCATCGGAAATAATTCTGATTTTATTTTCTTTACAAAAAAAAGAAATTTTTTTTAATTCTTCAGAATCTAAAAGTGAACCTGTTGGATTTAAAGGATTGGAAATTAATAAACCTTTTAAATTTTTAAATTTACATATGCTTTGAAAATTAAAATTAAAATTTTTTGTTGAATTACAAAAGATAGGTTTCAATCTCAAATCGAATGCTTTTAGCATGTTCTTATATGCTGGATAATTCGGAACTGCAATACCAATCGTATCGCCCTTCTCGAAAGCACTTATAAAAGCTAGTATAAACGCAGCTGAAGAGCCAAAGGTTATAATGATTTTTTTTGGATCAACTTTCATTTTATATCTTTTTAAATATAAACTACTTATCTTTTTTCTTAATAAATCTATACCCAAAGGATTTGTATATCCGACATTGGTCGTTTTTATAATATTTATTGCTTTTTTAAATACTCTATTTGGTAATTTGGCTGTTGGTTGTCCTGCTTCAAAATGAACAATTTGTTTTCCTCTTTGTTCAAGCTTTCGTGCTTGCTCAAAAAGATCCATTACTAAAAAGTTTGAAACTTGTCCTCTTTTTGAGATAAAATTTGTCATATAATTTTTATTAATAATATT
>PTKQ01000094.1 GCA_002937815.1 Alphaproteobacteria bacterium MarineAlpha6_Bin2
TTTTCATTTATAAGCGTTGTTTAATTTTGCAATCATATTGATAATTTTTGATGTTGATAAAAGCTCAGAAAGGATGATCCCCTTTGGATAGTTTTTATTGTACAAAATATTAAAAGGTATACCAAATCGATTATAGCTATTCAAATATTCCTCGATTTGCTTGCTAGGTTTTGTCCAATCTCCTCTAACTTTAATTACATTATTTTCAATGAAAGCATTTTGAACTAACTTTGAATTTAGTACGTTAAATTTATTGAATTGACACGTAGCACACCAATCAGCAGTAACATCCACAAAGATGATATTATGATTTATTAACTCATCGATATTAACTTTGGTTAAATCTTGCCAAACCGTATCATCTATTAGTTTATCTATTTTAAGCTGAGGAAAAAAATTAAGAGAAAAAAAGATAATAATGAAAACAATTATAGCTGAAAATTTTAACTGACTTAAATACCTAAAACTTACCAAAATGGTTAATGCTAAAAAAAGACTAATTATTATAAACAAATTACTAAAATGATTTTGTAAAATCATCCCTATCCATCCAAGGGTTCCTAAGAGGAAAATTGCTAGAAAATATTTTATGGTTTTCATCCATGTCCCTGGCTTTGGTAACAAAGAAACTGTTTTTGGAAATAGGCCGACAATAATATATGGGCTTGCCATGCCAAGCCCCATAAAGAAAAAAATACCTACCATGATGAATGAAGATTGAGTGAATGCAACAGAAACAGCTGTGCCGACAAATGGAGCTGAACAAGGCGTTGCTAATAAAGTTACAAAAAAACCATTAAAAAAATCGGTATAAAAAGATTTACTATCAACAGGCTTTGACAATGAGTTACTCATAAAGTGAGGAAGATGGAACTCAAAAAAACCCATTAAATTAAGAGAAAACAAAAATAACACTAAAGAAATAATCATTAAAAATAATGGCTGCTGAAATTGCATTCCCCATCCAATAGAAGTACCGCTTAGTTTTAATCCAATCAATGCGAAAGAAAGTAGTAAGAAGGATATAATAATGCCGCTAGCAGTAACAAAAAAACTTTTCCTAATTGAATAAAAAAAAGTATGCTGACGATGATTTAAAATCGAAAGTAATTTAAGTGATAAAACAGGAAGTACACAAGGCATCACATTCAGTATCAGTCCTCCAAGAATAGCAATTAAAAAAATGTAAATATAAGAATGATTGACTGCAAAAAGTCTAGATACAATTATTGGTTCAACGCTCGTTTTATATTCAAGAGCAACATTTCTATCACTAAGAAGAACGGATAAATTAAAATTATCATCAAAAACAGAATCATCATAAAAAAATTGTGCTGTGACATGCTTTCGGTCTGCTGAAAAATTGTACTGCGGTGCTGTAATAGGCAAGCCTAGATCATTACCTAAAAAAAACTTCGGGTCGATTAAAGGAGATTGAGATTGCGCTTCAATACTAATTAAAGAGATGTCGGTGTCACTACTAGCTGTAACATTTAAAATTTTGAGTCCAATGATGTCACCATTTTGATGGGGTATCTTAGATAGGTACTTTTCTATTTGAAATGAATGACCTGTTAATTTACCTTGTCCTGAAGGTAAAATTAATTCAAGATGAGCTTTGCCTGGAATACAAATTTCTCTGCAGGTTAGGTAGTTTAAATCAAACGAAAAAAATGATGACCGATGAATATTTTCTAATTCTACTTTTAGAGGAAAAATAACTTCATTTTCATAGCCAATCGATTTAAGACCTAAAATGTAAAATTCTTTGGGTTGAGGCCATAGAATTTCTAGAGAAGAAACATTAGTTGAATTCTTCCAATCAAGTGTTTGGGGATAACCACCTTCGCCAGGTGAGGACCAATAAGTTTTCCATCCTTCTTGAAGTTGATATTCAAGTCCCAGGTAAATATTATGATGTGCTCCAGTTTTAGAAAGAGGGGAGATAATGCGGACCTTTGCTTCATCTATACCACTCCAATTACTTTGCAAAGCATTCGTGGTGTTGGCATAAAAAAAATAAAATATGGTAAGTAAAAAACAAATATAACGTAACATTTCATTCACATTATTTTATATAACAAAAAATTGACTTTATATTTAATTAAAGTGATTATAGAATATAAATAAAAGGTTATCTAATACTATGGATTTAACAGGTCAAATTCTTGTTTCAATGCCAAATATGTTGGATGAACGATTTTATAAAACAGTGATTTATTTATGCGCCCATTCAAAAGAAGGCTCGATGGGTATCATTATTAATAAAAAAATTGATCATGACATCTATCCCAATCTTTTAGAACAACTTGGCATTGATAAGTCTCTCAACGACAATAAGATTTTCATTCGCTACGGTGGACCTATTGAAACGAGAAGAGGATTTGTACTTCACACTAGCGATGTGATCCAAAAGGGATCGATGCCAATCGATAAAGAAATTGTTCTCACAAGTACGGCCGAGATTTTTGATGATATTGCTAAAGGAAAAGGTCCTAAGGTTAGTATTTTAGCAATAGGCTATGCTGGTTGGGGAGCTGGTCAATTAGAATATGAAATAAAAGAGAATAGCTGGATGACTCTGCCAGTTGAATCTAGCTTTATTTTCGATGAACAAATCTCAGATAAATGGAGTGAAGCGTATAAAATGATGGGGTTTGATCCTACATCCTTATCTCAGTTTTCTGGGAATGCTTAATATTTAAATTGTTTATAATTTTTTATTTGATTACGAATAAATTCAAACCCTTCTTTATAGACTTCTTCTTCAGAACTAAAAAAATCTC
>PTKQ01000095.1 GCA_002937815.1 Alphaproteobacteria bacterium MarineAlpha6_Bin2
AATGATCCTGATTTTATTATTCCTTTAGGAGAGGCAAATATTGTCAATGAAGGCAAAGATGTAACTATAGTTACATACTCGATAATGGTTTTTAAATCTCTTGAGGCTTCTAAGATTATTAAAGAAAAACATAATATAGACATTGAAGTTATTGATCTACAAACCATTAGACCTTTAGATAAAAAAACCATTATAGACTCAGTAATGAAAACAAACAGATTAGTTTGCGTTGAGGAATCTTGGCCATTTGCGAGTGTTGGATCTGAAATTGCTGCATTTGTTCAAAATGAAGCTTTTAATTATTTAGATGCTCCAATTAGAAAAGTTAATAGTGCTGATGTACCTATGCCATATTCAAGTGAACTAGAGAAAAAATACTTACCACAAATTGAAGATATAATTATAGCTATAGAAGAAGTTTGCTATATCTAACAAAATTAAGTTATGTCAATTAAAATTCTTATGCCAGCCCTTTCTCCAACCATGACCGAAGGTTCATTAAATAAATGGCTTGTTAAGGTTGGTGATAAAGTTAAAGCAGGTGATATATTAGTAGAAATTGAGACAGATAAGGCAACAATGGAAGTTGAAGCTGTAGATGAAGGTATAATATCAGAAATAATTGTAAAAGAAGGCACAACAGGAGTGAATGTTAATTCACCAATTGCATTAATTCAAAGTGAAGGTGAAAATTTAAAATCAAAAAAAGTAAAAAAAGAAAATATTCAAAATAAATTATCTGAGAATGTTAATACTACAATTAAATCATTAGAAACGTCCAAAGTTAATAAAAAAACATTTAATGATTCAATAAAAATTGAAAAATTAGGAGATAGGGTTTTTGCTTCACCTATTGCAAAAATAATAGCAAAAGAAAAAGATTTAGATCTTAAAAATATTCAAGGTTCTGGACCCAATGGTCGTGTTATCAAACGTGATTTTGATAATGCAAAAAGTCAAAATAATAATTTACCTACTTCTTCATCGATTAAAGATATTGTTAAAGCTAGTTCAATTAGAAAAATTATCGCAGATAGAACTA
Organism: Alphaproteobacteria bacterium MarineAlpha6_Bin2; assembly: GCA_002937815.1. Taxonomy (GTDB): domain Bacteria; phylum Pseudomonadota; class Alphaproteobacteria; genus PTKQ01. The sequence goes on from PTKQ01000095.1 coordinate 1,043, forward strand.
CTCATGCTAAAAACACTGTCCCACATTTTTATCTTAAAATTGAATCAAATGTTGATAAGCTTATTTTATTAAGAAAAAAAATTAATGAAAATAATCAAAAAATTAAAATTTCTATAAATGATATTTTAGTTAAAGCACTCGCAATGGCTCAATATAAAAATCCAAATACCAATGTATCATGGTCAAATGGTGATATAATAAAGTATTCTTCGGTAGATGTTTCAATTGCTGTTTCATTAGAAGAAGGTTTGATTACACCAATTATAAAAAACGCAAATGAAAAGGGACTACTAGAAATTTCCAAAGAAATAAAAATACTTGTAAAAAAAGCAAGAGAGGGAAAATTATCAAAAGATGAATATACAGGTGGGACAATTTCAATTTCCAATCTTGGTATGTTTGGTATAAGAGAATTTGGTGCAATAATTAATCTTCCGCAATCATCCATATTGGCTGTAGGCACTATTCAAAAAGTACCTAGTGTCGTAGAAGATAAAATAGTACCTGTTAACATATTGAATTCAACTTTATCAGCTGACCATAGAGTTCTTGATGGAGCTGTCGCAGCTAAATTACTAAAAGATTTTAATGATATTATTGAAAACCCATTCGAAGTGTGGTTACAAAGTGAAGATATGGAAATCATTTAATGACAGTCAGACATCCAGAAAAAATTAATAAAAATACCAACCTAATTCCCAAAAAGCCTTCCTGGATTAGAGTAAGGGCCCCTATTTCAAATGCATTTTCTTTTACACAATCAATCATTAAGAAAAATAGATTGGTAACGGTTTGTGAGGAGGCAGCATGTCCCAATATTGGTGAATGTTGGGAAAAGAAACATGCAACCTTTATGATACTAGGAGATACTTGTACTCGTGCTTGTGCTTTTTGCAATGTTAAAACAGGAAAACCAAAAGAGGTAGATAAGTTTGAGCCTTATAGAATTGCTAATACTGTAAAAGAACTTTCTTTGGAACATGTAGTTATTACTAGTGTTGATAGAGATGATTTAGACGATGGTGGTGCTCAACATTTTGCAAAAGTCATTAATAGTATTAGAAAAGAGTGTAAAAACACTACAATTGAAATTCTCACTCCTGATTTTTTAAGAAAAGAATGTGCAAAAATGATCATTGCAAAATCAGAACCAGACGTTTTCAATCATAATCTTGAAACAGTTCCAAGATTATATTCATCTATTCGTCCTGGTGCGAGATATTTTATTAGTCTCGAATTATTGAAAGATATTAAAAATCTATATCGGAAAGTATTTACTAAATCAGGCCTTATGGTCGGATTAGGGGAAACTAAAGAAGAAATTTATCAGGTTATGGATGATTTACGTTCTGCTAATGTAGATTTTTTAACAATTGGTCAATATCTTCCTCCTACTGTAAAACATGCTAAGCTAGAAAGCTTTGTAACTCCTGAAGAATTCAGAAATCTAGAACAAATGGCTTATGCAAAAGGGTTTCTTATGGTTTCTTCTTCACCACTGACACGCTCAAGCTATCATGCCTCAGATGATTTTATAAAATTAAAGAAAGCTAGAGAGCTATCATTATTGATAAACTAGCTTAGATGAAAGTATCTAAACAAGAAGTTATAATTAATCACCCTGCAAAAAGTATATATGAAATAGTTTTGGATATTGAAAAATATCCGGAATTTATTCCTTGGTGTTCTGCAGTTCGAATTCGCT
>PTKQ01000096.1 GCA_002937815.1 Alphaproteobacteria bacterium MarineAlpha6_Bin2
TCTAATTTTTTTATATCCCATTGGTCATCTGAATCTAAAAAAGCTACCCAATCGCTTTTTGATAATTTTATGCCTTTATTCCTAGCAGCGCTGACTCCTTTATTTTTTTGTCTATAAATTTGTAGTTGTGATTTATAATGTTTTAATTGATTAATAGTTTTATCACTTGATCCATCATCAATAATGATTAATTCTATGTTTTTATAAGTTTGAGCTAAAACGCTATTAATAGCATTAAACAAAAATTCTTTTCTATTAAAAGTTGGAATTATTACAGCTATTCGAAACATTATTTAATAATTTTTATGAGCAAATTTAATTTATTATATTCACTTTTTTTAATTTTTGTCTTTCTGTTTTTAATTAACAATTCAATAAAAAGTAATGAATATCAAACAAATCAAATAATGCCTGATAAGCCAGAAGAAGGTACTGAAGAAGAAAAAAGCGGATTAAAAGAAATAGATTTAAATAATGATGGAAAAATTAATTACTCTGAATTTCAAGAAATCAGACAAAGAAGATTCAATCGTTTGGATGCGAACAATGACAATATAATAACTCAAGAAGAGTTTGAAAAACGAAATTATAAATTTTTTTCAGAAATTGATGAAAACAACGACAGATATTTATCAAAATTAGAAATGTTTAAAAAAAGAAAAAAAATGCGAAACATTTTAGAGTAATTAATTAGGTAATCTTATACACGCACGATTCGCCGCATGATGGTCTGCTTAATTTTACTGACCTTACATTAGAATATTCTTTTTTTAGTTGTTTGCCAATCCACATGGCAATATTTTCTAATGTTGGTAAGCCAATTTCTTTTATATTGTTAATGCATTGATGATCTAATTTTTTTTTTATCTTTTCTAAAGATAAATTTATTTCACCAAAATCATTTACCCATTGGTTATCTTTTTTCTGTTTTCCGTAAAAAGTAACTTCACCAACAAATGAGTGTCCGTGTATTTTCTTATATATATGTCCTTCTGGCATATTGGGAAAATAATGGGCGGCTTCAAATGTAAATTGTTTTGTAATTTCAAATATGTTGCTCATGGCATTCCTATCATTTTATGAAGTTGTAAACTAACTTTCCACTTTTTATTTCTACTACAATATGCATGGGTCTTTTTTATATTTTTTTTTAAATTTAGACCATCCATAGGTTGTAAAAAAAAATAATTGAATTTTAATTTTTCAAAATTTTTAGGATCTATTTTTTTTTGTGGATAGACTAATTTTAATTCATCTCCTTTTTTTAAAATAAAATTATCTTTATCTTTAGGACTAACACAAACCCAATCAACTTTACATGGAAGATCCATTGTTCCATTTGTTTCTATTCCAATTTCAAAATTTAATAATTTTAAAAATTCAACTAATTTTTTACTTAATTGTAGTAAAGGTTCTCCTCCTGTAAAAATAACATATGGTTTAGAATGGATATTATTCTTTGGCCATAGAGATATAATTTTTTTTCCTAAATCTTTTTCATTTAAAAATTTCCCGCCATTAACCCCATTGGTTCCAATAAAATCAGTATCACAAAAATTACACTTTGCTTTTTTTCTGTCTTCTTCCAAACCAGACCAAAGATTACAACCCGAAAATCTACACAAAACAACAGGCCTTCCAGAATATGCGCCTTCCCCTTGTATAGTAAAATAGATTTCTTTTACGTAATACATAGTTTATTTTATTTTCTTAAAGACCAAAGTGGGTCTAATATTCCTGCTTCTTTAAAACCTCTATCTCTTAAAATACAAGCATGGCATTTACCGCAACCACCTTTTATTCCATCATAACATGTGTGAGTTTCTATAAAAATTTTATTAAATTCTTTCATATTTTTACATTTTTTTAAAGCTTTAAAAACACTTTCTTTTTTTGTCAATTTCATCAAAGGTGTTTTAATTTTAATGTGCTTACTTGATCCAGAAATACCTAATCCTAAAGATTTTTGCATACTATCAATAAACACTTTTCTACAATCTGGATATCCTCCGTAATCTTCTTCACAAACGCCTGTATAAATTAAATTACAACCGAGTAAAACAGCTCTGTTGCCCGCTATTGTTAAAAACAATATATTCCTAGCCGGAACAAAGGTTGGTTCAATCCCAGCTGGTAATTTTTCGCTAGAAGCATATTTTTCTAATTTAGTTTTTGGATTAACCAAAGGAGAAGTGCTTTTTAAAATATTTGGTATTTTAATAATTTCATGAGATTTAAATTTTAATAATTTTCCCACTTTGATAGCAGAATAAATTTCTATTTTATGTTTTTGTCCATAATCAAAAGTGATGGCGTGTAGTTGGTGACATTCTTTTCTTGCAAACAAAGCTGTTATTGTTGAATCTTGTCCTCCTGATAAAACTATTAATCCTTTATTTGACATTTATTTTTTTAAAATTTAATGAAGCTGAATTAATACAATACCGTAACCCTGTCGGTTGGGGGCCATCAAAAAAAACATGCCCTAGGTGTGCATCACAATTTTTACATATTACTTCTGTTCTTTGCATGCCGTGTGATAAATCTTCAATTTCTTTTATATTGTTTTTTTTAATTGGAGAATAAAAACTTGGCCATCCAGTATCTGAATCAAATTTTGTTTCAGAAGAAAAAAGTTCTGAATTACAACAAAGACATTTATAAATACCCCGATCTTTGAAATCCCAATATTTTCCTGAAAAAGCTGGTTCAGTTCCTTTTTCTCTAC
>PTKQ01000097.1 GCA_002937815.1 Alphaproteobacteria bacterium MarineAlpha6_Bin2
AAAAATTTATACAAATGTCAAAAAAAAATATTATTTATTAAATAAGTACTCAATTGTATAATTATAATGAGAAGAAATAGAAAAGCTAAAATAATCGCAACTCTTGGTCCATCAACTTCAAGCTTTAAAAGTATAAAAAAACTCTTCGATTTAGGCGCAGATGTTTTTAGACTAAATTTTAGTCATGACATAAAAGAAAATCATATTAAAAGATTTAAAGATATTAGAAATTTAGAAAAAAAAGTAAATAAACCAATTGGAATATTAATGGATCTTCAAGGACCAAAATTACGCGTGGGTAAATTTGAAGAAGTTTCAGTTTTTCTAAAACAAGGAAAAAAATTTATGTTTGACTTGAATCCTTCCCTAGGGAACAAATCGCGAGTATGTTTACCTCATGAAGAAATTTTTAAAAAAATCAAGAAAGGAAATAAAATTTTAGTTGATGATGGAAAATTAACATTAATTGTTACTAAAATAAATAGCTTCTATATAGAAACAAAAGTCAAATTTAGTGGCATAATTTCAAATAATAAAGGTTTTAATATACCAAATTTAGTTTCTACCAATAATTCATTAACTAAAAAAGATAAACAAGATTTAAAGTTAGCACTTAAATTAGGAGTCGATTGGATTGCATTGTCCTTTGTTCAAACAGCAAAAGATGTAAAAGAAATAAAAAAAATAGTTAAAAATAAAGCATTTATTTTAACTAAACTTGAAAAACCAAAAGCATTAAAAAATTTGAATGAAATAATTGATGTATCAGATGCAATAATGATAGCAAGAGGAGATCTGGGAATCGAAGCTCCTTTAGAAAATTTACCAGGTGAACAAAAAAAAATTATTACTGCTTGTAGACAAGCAGGCAAACCAGTTGTTGTTGCAACACAAATGCTTGACTCAATGGTAAATTTTCCTACCCCAACGAGGGCTGAAGCTTCTGATGTTGCAACCGCTATTTATGACGGAGCAGATGCATTGATGTTATCAGCTGAAACTGCTATCGGAAATTATCCAAATGAATCAATTCAAATGATGGATAAAATTATAGTTAAAGTTGAAAGTGATCCTCTTTATTTAAATATTAATGAAGCAAGTCATGTAAAAGCAGAATCTACTGCTGAAGATGCAATTACTGAATCTGCAAAATATGTTGCACGAACTATGTCTGCAAAGGCAGTAGTTACTTACACAACCTCTGGTTCAACTGCACTGCGGGCTGCAAGAGAAAGGCCTGACGTTCCAATCATGGGAATTTCTCCAAACTTAAACACAGCTCGAAGACTTTCGTTAGTTTGGGGTGTTCATTGTATTCACACTTCAGATGCCAAAAGTTTTAAAGATATGGTTTTGAAAGCAGGAAGACTTGCTAAAAAAGAAAAATTTGCAAAACAAGGTGATCATGTTGTTATAACTGCAGGTGTTCCATTTGGTCAGAGTGGCGCAACAAATGTCTTGAGAATTGCATCTGTTGATCGTTATTAGTTTTTTGTTTAAAAAAATTTTAACCTTGTCTTGCTTTGAAACGTGGGTTTGTTTTATTAATAACGTAAACGCGACCTCTTCTACGCACCACTTTACAATGTAGATGTCTTTTTTTAGCTGATTTTAGTGAACTCAAAACTTTCATATTTAAATTAAAACAATTTATTAATTTGAGATATTTAATAAACTTTTCAGTCTTGTCAACAAAGAAGTTTTTAACTTTACACCAACAATTTTAAATTTACCAGGTGGAACATTCTTTTCTTCACCAAACAAATGACCAAATTGTGCTTCTAAAACCCAAGCTGTGTCTTTCTTTATAGCTACGGTAGTTGGTGTGTCTAAATTATCTCTAATAACAGTAATCTCTGTTGGATCACTTAATTTTATAATAGATAAACTTCCTTTATTTTCTACAACTAATAAATTATTTTTATCAATAGTTTTTATTCCATCAGGGGCATTTAAAGGTCGAGGTAATGTAATTTTAGAAAAATTACTTGGTACTCCGTTTTCTTTGACTTTAATTTTAAATAATTCCCCTGAGTTCATTTTCACTGTATAAATATGATTATCCATAAAAGTAATACCATTAAGGTTAAAACCTTCACCTTTAAATGAATCATTTTCAAACCATGTTTCAAGTCTTCCCTTTGATTTGTTTAGACGCAATATACGAGGGTTAAATGAATCTGTAATATAAATATTGTCTTTAGAATCCTTTGCAATATCATTACAAAATCCACCGTTTGGCAATTCATAACTTCCTAAGGGATTTCCAGTTATCAAATCAAATACTTTTAATGAAGTTACAGGGTTTTCACTTGGATAATTGGTTACTCCTGGATTAGAAGAACAAGCCCAAAGAACTTTATTACGATCATCAGCCAGAATACCAATGACTGATAATAAGTTATTAGATTCTGAAGGAATGAATTCTTCAAAATCTTTTTTACCATTTGAAAATTTAACGATTTTATTTTCTTTCAAACTTCCAACATATATATCTCCATTTTCTGAAATTGTTATACCTTCGGGAAAAAAATTATCTTCTAAATATAGCAATTGTTCTGCCTTTAATGACTTTAAGAAAGAAAAACACAAAAATAATAAAAAAATATATACTTTGAAAACCATAATTAAAACAATGTTTAATATTTTACAGATATTAGATCTAAAATTCTAAATAAATTTGTGAAATTTTAGTTATATGATTATTTGGATTAAAT
>PTKQ01000098.1 GCA_002937815.1 Alphaproteobacteria bacterium MarineAlpha6_Bin2
AGAAATAACTGCATGTACAATGTCGGTGTTTATCTTAAAAAAAGATATCCTGAAAATGGTTCCCCAGAAAAACAGGAATGGGAACGAAAAATGGAACACTATAATAAAAAATATATGAAGCCTCCGTGTGATAGTCCAGAAATGGTTAAAACCATAGCTTCTGTAAAAAATAAAGATTACCATTATAAATGTAAAGACGAACCTATTTTCAGTTTCTGCAACGCTAAAAAATGTGTAACAAGAGAATTTGGTGTTGGTGATGATGCACCTGTGCCTGAAATAACTGAAATTAGAAAATATGATTCTGATCCTCCTATTTACTTTGTGTCAATTGGAGGAGACAGTGTTGAAGTTGATGATGCAACTTTGCACGACCCAGAAAAATTTTCATTGGCTTGTATGAATCAAATAGGTCAACCAATGATGCCGGTTCCAAGGCATATTTGGAGAAAATTACTGATAAAACATTTCGCTAATTTAAAAACTGTCCCAGCTCCGGCTTCATCTAAAGTTGATGTTCAATTAAGAGAAATATTGGCAGAGTATATAAATAAAATACCAGGAAAAGAAATAGACGACGTTCTAAGAGGAATTGCGTACACAGACGAAGAAGGAACTACTTATTTTAAATTTCCAAAATTTTGGAAATATTTACTTAAAACTAAGTCTTGGGCTGAAAAAACATATCCTAAAGGAAAAACGATTAGACTGATGGAAACATTATTTGAAGTAGAAGAAAAAACTAAAAAATTAGCTGGAAAAAATAATCGAGTCATGATTATGAAGACAATAAAACTTGATAGACCAAATCCTAGAATTAATGAAAGGCAAAAAGAACCGTGGGAATAAGAACAATTATACCTGGGCCCCCAGGAACTGGTAAAACCTTTCGACTCGTTAATCATTATTTAGAAAAAGAAATTAATGAGTATAAAACAGATCCTCAAAAAATAATTTATATCACCTACAGTAATGCTGGAATTGATGATGTAAAAATAAAACATAATCTTTTATATATTTCAACAATGCATTCTTTAGGAACAAGGGAACTTAAGATTAATACTTCCAAACGCTTATTAAACGGTAAAAGAAAATGGGAAATTTTTAAAACTTATCCTAATCATGAAGCTTATAGAAATATGTCTTTTGAGACCATTGTTGATGCTGCGGGCAATCCAAAATATGAAAATAATCACATGCGAATAATACAATACGCTAGATCTAAAAAAATAGATTTAGAGCAAGCAGCTTTTGAACTATCCTTAGAGCATGAAGAAATAGATTTTACTCATCAGCTAAACCAAGATTTAAAAACATTTAAAGAGCACACTAAAATGATAGAGTTTCATGACATGATAGAACTATTTGAAAAGAAAGATAGAATGAACAATCCAGATAGTTTAATTAGTGGAGTTGAAGCAGTTTTTCTTGATGAAGCTCAAGATTTAAGTCCCTCACAATTTGATATGTTCTTTTATATAGAAAAAAATTGTAAAAGATCATACATAGCTGGAGACGATGATCAAACTATTTACACTTTTCAAGGCGCTGATCCTAATATATTTATAAACTTACAAGGAAAATTTGATAATCAAATTCAATCGCATCGAGTTCCAAGGAAAATTCACGCAAAAGCTTTAGAAGTACTACGCCAAATAGATAATCGTTTAGACAAATCTTGGGACGCTAGAAAAGCTGAAGGAGAACTTTTTGAACACTATCACTTAGACAATATAGATTTTACCGAAAAAAATTGGATGGTATTAGCTATGACTAACAAATTATTAGATGAAATAGAAAAACACTTTTTTAGAGTTGGAATAAGATTTAAGCGTAAAGGAAATAAGATTTTAACTAATGATATTTTAAAATCTTATCAAACATGGATTCTTTTACAAAAAGGCGATTCAGTTAAAGAGAAAGATGCTAAGACAATGTATAAAGAATTTATTAGATATAAGGATGGTCATGTAGCTCATGGTTTTTCCAGTGGGGACTCTTTAGAAGGAATAGAGTATGTGAGCTTAAATGACTTAAAAAAAGATCACGGGTTGCTAGCATCAGGAAGCTGGGAACAATTCAAAATTGATGAGGACACAAAAAATTATATAAAAACATTATTAAAGAAAGGTGATGATTTAATGAGTAATACTAAAATAGAATTATCCACCATGCATGGTTCTAAAGGAAGAGAATGTGAAAATGTTGTTTTATTTATGGACTATGGAACTGAAAATCAATGGCTTTTTTTACGAGATGCTGAAAGAAACCCTGACGCACAACATAGATTAATTTTCGTGGGAATAACTCGAGCTAAACAGCGATTATATATCATGGCACCTTTAACGGATAAATATTACACGATAGGAGAGCCCATCGTATGAAAATAAAAGAATACCGTAAAACGATAAAATATTTGTCTACACCTTACACAAAGCAGATCGGCGGAAAACATTATTTAAAATACAAAATTCAACCTAGTGAATTTGTGGTAGACAACAAACTGCTTTATCCTGAAGGAAACATTATTAAATATATTCTAAGACATCCATATAAAGGAGGAAAGGAAGATTTGGAAAAAGCTAAACATTTTATCGATATGATAATTGAAAGGGATTATAAATGATATCTGAAGCTTCTGTAGAATGGGTTAGTCCGGAATCTTTTCCAG
>PTKQ01000099.1 GCA_002937815.1 Alphaproteobacteria bacterium MarineAlpha6_Bin2
TCAGCTCCAATGAATGGAACAGCCCCCGGATAAAGTATGCCCGCTACGATACTAAACGCAATAAGCACTAGGCCTACCTCGGTCAGCGCACCTATCCATCTTTTAGCTATATTTAAGGCATTCATTATTGCCTCCCTTTCATAATTAGTAATTATACATAATTACTACATATTGTAGTATTTTTTTAGCCTAACACTTTATATTGTAGATTTAAAGAAAAAAAATTATATATCTACTATATGTTGTAAATTTACAACACTTTAAAATTATGTGATTTTTTCTAGAAATTACTAATTATTACTTAGATTACAGTTTCTATTTTATTTTGTAACTTATTAGCTAACACCTTAACTTTACTAATTTTTTCTCCTTCCACCAGTAATCTTATATATGGCTCCGTACCAGAAAATCTAATTAGAACTCTAGTATTGTTGCTAATCTTATTATTATATAATTTTGTTAATTTGTTTATTTCCTTACTTTGAGGATTATTAGAATCTTTTAATTTTATATTTTTTTGAATTTGAGAATACGATTTGTAAAGGTTAAATATTTCACTAGTTTTCTTTTTTAAACCCTTAATAATAGAGAATAATATTAAAGCAATTAAAATACCATCCCCGCATGGAATAATATCCTTTAAGATTATATGTCCCGATTGTTCCCCACCTATATTACATTTCTTTTTATTCATCAAATCATAAACATGTTTATCACCAACATTTGATCGATAAAAATTGATACCCATACCGTTTAAAAAATTTTCCAAACCCATATTAGACATTAAAGTTCCAACAATTCCATTTCTTATTACCAAAAACTTTTTTTGATATTTTGCTAAGCATGCTAAAATTTTGTCTCCGTCAATAACTTTGCCTTTTTCATCACAACAAATTATCCTATCTCCATCTCCATCAAAAGAAATACCGAAATCGGCAGATCTTTTTTTTACAACATTAATCATATTTTTTGGATATAAAGAACCACATTTATAATTAATGTTTTTTCCATTTGGTTTATTATTGATAATAATCAATTTAGTTTTTAAGTTAGAGAAGATATTTTTTACAAGTTTGTATGTTGAGCCATTTGCACAATCTACAACAATTTTAGGATTATTTAATGAGTAATTTACTTTTTGAAAATAAGAAAAGATTTTTTTCTTATAAATATGACTAGGTTTATTTATTTTTATGATTTTCCCTTTTTTCATAGAAGAATTATCTAAACGTCTTTCTTTCAAAGAAAAATAATTTGAAACCCTACTTCTTATATAAAAATACTGTTTTTCAATAAAACTTTCCTCTAAATCGGACAATTTTTCCCCATATTTATTAAAAAACTTTAAACCATTAAATTCATAAGAATTATGGGATGCTGAAATTACAATACCTAAATCACAAGAAAATTTTTGAGTTAAAAATGATATAGCTGGTGTAGACATCACTCCTGCTAAATGAACTTTTATTCCATTTTCAAAAAATCTGTTAGTTAGTGTTTTTTCGATTGAGTTACTTGATTGTCTTGTATCTTTTCCAATTAGAAGACTTTTATTTCTTTTTTTTTTTATAAGATTTCCAATAGAATCTGCTAAAATAGTCACATATTTTCTTGTAAATGGTTCTTCCGTCGCAAGACCTCTAATGCCATCTGTTCCAAAAAGTTTTTCTCGCATATTAATTTTTTAATTCTTATGTAGTGCATGCCATATTAATTTAGCCTGCATTGCCTCTTTAATATCATGTACTCTAATAATACCGACACCTTGATCCATAGCAAACTGATTGGCAGCTATAGTTCCGGGAATTCTCTCAATTGGTTTTTCTTTCTTACTCAAATCTGATATAAATCTTTTTCTAGAGAGTCCCACTAAAAGACAACAACCTAATTTATGAAATAAGTTCAAATTTTGTAAAATTTGAATGTTGTGTTTACTGGTTTTACCAAAACCTATACCTGGATCAACAATAATTCTACTTTTAGATATTTTGTTTTTTTCACACCTTTTTATTTGTTTCTTTAAAAAATTATATACATCCTTAGGAGCAAACTTATATTTTGGGTTCTTTTGCATAGTTTGAGGGTTACCCTGCATATGCATTAAAATTACAAAACATTTTGAAAATTTAATAACGTTAATGCTTTCAGAATCGTGATTTAATGCAGAAACATCGTTTATAATTTGAGCCCCTTCTTCTAAAGCAAATCTCATTGTCAAAGAATTTCTTGTATCAACAGAAATTTTTATATTTTTTCTTTTTAAACCTTTAAGAATTGGCCTTAATCTTTTAATTTCTATTTCAGGTTTAATTAACCTTGCTCCTGGGCGAGTTGACTCTGCTCCTATATCTATAATATCGGCACCCATTTTTACCATCTTAATTGCTGCTTGAATTGCTTTAGTTGGTTTAGAATAATATATATCTCCGTCTGAAAAACTATCCGGAGTAATATTTAAAATACCCATAATGCCCGGAGTTTTAAATCCTAAAAATGTTTTTCTTTTAATAAGCTGAAAATGACTCATGATATGTTTTTAACTTTATATTTATAAATTGCTTTATAATTAATATTTTTATCGTCTATTTTGTTTCAAAATAATAATTTATAATAATAAA